>DATJAL010000017.1 GCA_035516255.1 Chitinivibrionales bacterium
CAAGGGCGCGAAGGAGGCTCAAAACGTTCCTGAATTCCAGGCCAAGCTCCAAAAAATAACCGCCGTGGTCGACACGTTGCACGCCACCGAGCCCGGGTACTCGATCGGGGTGGTGCCGATTGACACGCTGGTGGGCTATCACGATTTCGTGCTGACCAAGACCACCACATGGACCGGCGACAAGGCCGCGTTCGATGCGTTCTGGGGCGACACAAGCACCTATCCCAAGAAAGGTTCAACGCCCCAGTATATAATCCTGAACAGGACCAATGGCGTATGGCCCGACGGCAAGATTTACTGGAGCCATGAACAGAACGGCGCAAAGATTCCACTTACGCAGACGAACATGAAAGTGCTCGAGAGCGAGCGGCTGTATATTTACATCGCGCCCCTGGATTCCAATTCCCGGTATTTCGATTTTCTCGAAGTCAATTCGAACGGCGTCAACTGGGCCGGCAATACCACCAGGGTTGACGGATGGAGGCTTCCGATCGCTTTCAGGCTGAAGACCACCGACGGCAAGGACACCATCATGGGCGACGAGTATGAAACGTTCTTTCAATCGCGCCAGGCGAAATTCGACGAATTCCTGAACGAGGTGCCCAAGGAATTCACCCCGCTTGCCAAAGTGAACTTCGCCAATATTTATTCGCCCCAGATGATGGCGGTCAACTACTACAACACCGGCGGCGTGTACGCGACGTATTTCGACGAGTATCAGGACTCGGTCATCGCCAAAAACCCGGGCGCGCCGGCAAAAACCACGCCCTGGAACATTCTGGCCTGCGCCGGCCCGCTGGGCGCTTCGCCCGATTATTGCGCCGCCTACAACAGGCATATTGGAACCTTGCCGCAAGGAGCGAATTTCGTGAACTGGCGCACCAACGACTCCGCGATGTATTATCAGACTGCGCCGTGCAATTATTTTTCAAGGTGGTGCCACCGCCGGGCGATAGACAATTTAACCTACGGGTTTGCTTATGATGACGATGGTGGCCATGAGTCATACATGAATCCTAACAATGTCCAGTGGATAGCGGTGGCGATCGGGTGGTAGACGCACGGAGTTCGCGCATAAATTATATAGGAAAAGACGCATTTACCGCCGGTCAATAATTTTCGGGCTTTTAAGCGGCGAAAATGGTTTCATCCGGTTGACCATTATATTACGTTAGATCTCAACATTCAAAAAAAAGGGGGGGGGGTCCATGAAGAGAACAGCGGTAACATGCCTGATGCTTGCGTTTTTCACGGGGTCGGTTTTTTCCCAGGCCGTCAGCATTTGCGGAACGGTCACGGACCAGAACGGACAACCCCTGACCAACACGGTGGTCAGGCTGGGCCAGACAACGTATGACAATGGGTATTGGGCGCAAGCCCCGTACTTGGCTAAAACCGACGGCGCCGGTCATTACCAGCTTGGGACCGGAGTCTGCCCGCCCGTCAACGTCATTTCGGGCGCCGCAATGCGGGGCGAAACCTTTTCGCGGCCGATGTATGTCGGCGGCAAAGTCCTGTTCAGCCTGCCGGCGGGCGATGCAATGGTGAGGATGAGCATCTACGACCTGGCGGGCAGGTTCGTGCGCGACGTGATGAACAAAAGTCTTTCCAGGGGCAGCTATTCGGTGTCAATCGACACACGCGGTATTTCCTGCCAGTTCTACCTGCTTCGGGTGACCATCAACGGCAGCGCGTATGTCATGAAATTGCAGCCTAGCTCGCACGTGGCGGGAGGGGCAGTTGTCCGGAGCGCTTCCGGATTTCAGACCCGGCTGGAAAAACTCGCGGCGATAGTGGACACGGTGCATGCCACCCAGCCCGGCTATTCGATCGGCGCCGAGACGGTCTCCTCCCTGACCGGGAACGTCAACTTCACCCTCACCAGAGTCACCACCTGGGACGGCACCAAGGCAGCGTTCGACGCCTTCTGGGGCGACACGAGCACCTACCCGAAGACCGGCTCGTACGTCATACTCAACAGAACAAACGGCAAATGGCCGGACAGTAAAATAGGCGTGACCACCAACAGAGGAGGCGCAACCACCCCCCTTTCACAAACCAACCTGAGACCGATCGGGGCGCTGTTCATTTACATAGCTCCCACCGATTCGAATATGAGATATTACGATTTCCTTGAAGTAAATGGCGGCGGCACCACCTTCTTGGGCAACACCACCCGTGTTGACGGATGGCGACTTCCCATCACCTTCCGGATAAAAACCTCCGACGGCAAAGACACGGTCATGGGCGACTCCTACGAACTCTTTTACCAATCGCGCGAATCGAAATTCGCCGAATTTATCAATGAGGTTCCGAAGGAGTTCACCTGGGAGGCCACACACGATTTCGCGAATATCTGGGCCCCGCATAAAATGGACCCCTTCCCTTTCCGGTCCACAGGACCCTATGGCAATTACTACGAACGGTATCAGGATTCGGTCATTAAAAACTATGTCAAAGATCCGGCATGGGTGAATAAGCCGGGCTACGGCGCTCCCGCCAATGATCCCGGCCCCTATCCGGCAGCGACGCAAGCCGACGATGTTTTCGCCTGCGCGGGTGTCCTGGGCAATTTACCCATTTGGGCGGCTGCCCTGAACCGGCATGTCTCCCATCTGCCGCAAGGTGTTGACTGTTATAATTGGAGCTACGTAGACACCGCTTATTATTATACGGACGCACCTGCCAATTTCTATTCCCGCTGGTGTCATCGGCGAGCCATCAACAACTACTGCTACGGCTTTCCCTACGATGACAATGGAGATCATGAGGCATATATTTCCATCGGCAACATCCAGTGGATGGCGGTGGCGATAGGATGGTAGCTGGAGATTCCGTTAAAAGTTGCCTTGCTTTCCCGAAAGATGAGGGAAGGTAAGGCAATTTTTTATACTGTTATTTAGTCATCCAACCTTACGTAAATAAAAGGATTTTTTTTGATCCTTTTCATGCAAAATCACGACTTTATATCCGGATAATACCGGAAAGGAGAATGGCATGAAGCAAATCCTGAAAAGGTCTATTTTTTCTTTTTTTACGGTTGCGGCGTTAGTAGCCCCTCAAGCATTCGGCCAGCAGACCTTTGACGGCTGGGCCATAACCCCGGCCCAGGACGCCAGGGCCGCCACCATGACATACGCGAACCCGTCAACATACCTTAAAATAGAATCGGACTTTGTCATTTCAGTGGATGCCGCGGGCGCACCCGCAAGCGGCATCATCCATTTCAAGAACGGCTTCCAGCGTGCCATGACCGCCGAGGAAATAGCATATTACTACCCGGAATATGGCGGAATAAACGCCTACTGGGACTTTCGCGATAAACAGGGGACCATTTCAACTTTTGACTTCGCCACCGATGCCATCCCGCAGACGTTCGTCGGCCGCCAGGTGCGGGTGATTTCCAAGGCTGGAAAACAGTATATCGGCCTGCTGAACCTGCAGCCGAGTACGCCCGGCTGGTTCTCGCTCAATGTCCGTGGCAATTCGGTAATGTTCGAGAAGAATGCGGTAAAGGAAATACAGGCATTCAAATAACTGTTATAACGGAACAAAGAGCGCGGCGACCCCCGACGCCGCCTATCCTGTTTATTTGATCCGTTGAATCTCCCGGATAAGCGACTTGTCTATTTGCAGCGGCTGCGCGCCGCCGGTGTTGAGCAAAACGCTTTCCGGATGGGATGCGGACATCGACAATATTCCAAAATAATCCGTCAAATGCGCCGCGGATTGGTCCTTGAGAAAGAGACGGACTTTCTTTCCGAAAACATCCTGCGGAAGGCCGTCGATTGAAGCGTAAGAAATTATTTTGCCGTTTTTCTCAGCGTTGTCCCAATACTCTTGCGGCCCGCCGAACTGTTCCCATAAAAGCCGAAGCTCTCCCCGGTTAAGCTCGCGTTCGACTTCTCCGTAATAGGTGCTTCTCTTGAACTTGACTACCCCTCTGGTCGGATTACCCTGGTTGTCCACAAAAAAGTCAAATTGCTGCTCAATTTGCAGCGAGGTCAGGGGATTGGTGACGGTCATTGAGGTCATGACGCCGTTTGCGTCCGCATGCGCCGCGCAGACATTGTTTTGGCAAAAACCCCGTTGAGACCACACTGCGATGAAAATGACAGCCGCAATGGAAAGTCCGCGCCGTTTCATGATGTCGATTTTCCTTCCCATGGTTTTCATGCCTACCTCCTTCAAGCGTCGTTAAAACCGCCCGCTCATTGCCGTCCAAATTTATTTGGCAAGCCCGCCCTCGCGTCATCTATGCTCCGCTCATAGCGTTTGACTTGGTTTTCAAATAAAGGTTGGTAAAAAAATCAGGCCTGTCGAAATAATACGGTCCGTTTTCCGCGCCGGCCTATGATGCGGCGGGGAAGAGGACGGCTTCGAAACAAGCCGCGGGAATATATCTTTACCGTCTTGATGTAAAAAGATAACCAGACCGCCCCGACCGTTCCTTCCGGAAGCTCTCTCGCGACGGAATAAATTCCGATTGCCTCATCACGGGAGAACCCGACCATAATTAATTTTCCCGTTACATTCTCATGTAACGAAAAATCCCCTTCCCGCCACTTTCCCCGTCTTCAAAAGCGTTTCCCTTCCTATATTATCATCAAATAAAAAATCCCCACATTTATTCTTTTGTAAAGGAGGGCACATTTCATGAATCTCCGCATCAAACTTGGTCTATCATCAACATTATGCATTCTTTTCGCATCAGTCGCGCTGGCGGCGCTGCCGCCCGGCTACAACGGCAAGATTTACGGCGGCGACACGCTGCTGGGCAAGCCCCAGGGCATCCCGGGCGTGATTAAAGGCATGTTCGTGGACAGCGGCGGCGAAGGATCGTCATGGCACTCCTGCTGCGCGCTGCAGGGTTATGCCGGTTACGATTACGACATCATCGGGTGGGGGACCAACGGCCAGAACGATTCGTCGGTCAACGCGACGCACCCCACGTCGCACCTTTCGTACATGGTGGCCGGGCAATGGATGAAATACACGGTGCACGTCAACATCAAGGGGACCTACTATGTCGATTTCAAACTGGCCACGGTCGGCTATCCAAACCTTCAGGTGCTTACCTATTACGACGGCGCGTCGATGAAGAGCGATTCCGTGCAGAACCTGCCCGTGTGCCAGACGCCGCCCGGCTGTCCTGAGCCGTGGCACGCCTGGAACTGCAACATGGCGGTCGACTCGGTCGATCTTGACACCGGGCTGCAGGTGGTCGGGATCACGTTCGCCCAGGGTAGCTGGAATTACGATTGGACAAGGTTCAGGCTCAAGGAAGAAGCGGGAACGCAGGTATCGGGCGGTTCCATGCATAGCGCCGGGCCGGCGGGCCTTGCTACAAGGCTGACCGGCAACCGGCTCGCGATTGGTTATAAGGGCGGCACTTCATGCTCAAGAATTTCAGTGGTGGATTGCACGGGGAGAACGATGCTATCGTCCATTGATGCGAACACGGCAAATGGATACCACAGCGCCTGTCTTGACATTAGCAAATTACGTCAAGGCATATATTTTGTCAATGTTGAGCGGAAAGAAAGCAAGGAAACGACGTCTGTCACGGTTACCCGCTGATTAGCAACAAAATTCAAGCTGATGACATCGAGCCCTCCCGGCTTCAAATAAAATGGGGGCCTTATTCTTTTCCCGCTTATGCCGCCCTCCATTTCAGGTCCACCACCTTCTTGCCCTCGTATTCGGGGCACCGTACGGCGATACCTTGTTGCGCCAGGTTCTTCATCAGGCACCAGTAGGCGATCCTGGCCTCGATTTTCCACTGGCTGTGTTCCTTGAACGGATACCTGCGCATCAAGTCGTGCAGGGACACCGGCCCGCTTTTGAGCAGTGCAAGCGCGGTCGCATTCATGTCATCTAGAAACTGCAACGAATGGCGCAGCACGGCGTCGCACCGGTCTTCTCCGACAATGGTACCGTAATGGCCGTTGGCCATCACCGCGGGGTGCTTGCCAAGCATCCATTCCAGCGTTTCGCGCATGTCGGTCACGTTCGACAGCGGGGTGTTGATGATCGGGTGGCCTTTGTGTTCCTGCAGCAGCGCGTCGCCCGCAATCAGTATCCGCTTCGACGGCACCCAAAAGGCGACGCTATCGGGCGAGTGGCCGGGGGCGAATTTCACTTCAACCGGGAACCCGGGGTCGAGCACTTGGCCGTCGGAAAACGTGCCCGCGACGGTGAGCTTCTGCTTCTTCAGGAACAATCCGGAAAATGCGCGCAGCAGGCCCGCGCTGAACCCGGTCACCACGTCACAGTCTTCGCCGAGGGAATCGACCATGTCCTTTTCGTTGTTCTTCGGATCGCAGAGGAGCCGCACGGCCGCCGGGTGCGCGTAAATGAACGCGCCGGTGGCGGCCTGGAGAAAACCGTCGGCGCCGACGTGGTCGGGATGCGAGTGGGTGTTCCAGATTTCGCAAATGTCAAAGGGATTCAGGCCGTCGCGCTTCATTTGTGGTACAACCGATTTCTCAAACACGTCGGTAAATTCTCCGGTGTCGATCATGACCGTTTTTTTCGGCCCCCGCAGTACGTGGATGGTCCTGGCGTGGGCGCACGTAAAGGAGGGCCGGTCTGGCTCCACATAGGTGAAGAGCTCCTCGCAGATCCTGGTTTGCTCGCCTCCGGCTCCCTGGTCGCCCACGTCGGGCTCCCCGCCGATTAATTTGGAAGTGCCGCAGCAGCCCGGGACAAACAGCCCCGCGGCGGCGGCGGCGCCGAGCTTGACAAATGTGCGTCTGTGCATTTTTACCTTTCTTCGGCGGGCCTGGATGTGGGCATGGAGCAGCGCCATTCGGCCGCATGCCGATAGTAATCACATCAGGAGGCAATCAAACTCTGCTTGCGACCGGTGGGTTAACTTGGAGAAGACGTGTCTCTCGGATAAAAACGATGACCGAAGAAAGCGGTCTCCGGGTTACCGCGGGTTGATCATTCCTGCCGATTCATACGAGAACAAATACGCATTGACCTTCATGAATATTTTTTAGCGTGATCGGAATTTAAAAATAGTATTAAAGTGTTCAAACGATCCACCATCAATAGCTGTCACGGGCCGCATTCCCCCCAGTACGGCCGTCACCGGCGAAGCATGGCAATATCATTCTCATCTATGGCCGGCTCGCTTAAATGATATGTATAATTATACTATTGAAAAGGGAGGTGCCTATGAAACCTGCCGGTTCAGCCCTTATTGCTTCATTATCCACGATCATGATTTTTACACCACTTCAGCCCAACGCCGCGACCTACTGCGTTGACAACGGCAACAGTCAGGCGAGTGACGCCAACGCGGGAACAGCCGTCCTTCCCTGGAAAACGATCCAGAAAGGCGCCAACACCGCGGTCGCGGGCGACAGCGTTATCGTCAAGACCGGCACCTACGCGGAGCGGATCACCTTTTCCGCCGGACATGCGGGAAGCGCGGGAAAGCGGGTGGTTTTTTTTGCGCAGCCGCGGCGCACGGTGTACATGCAGGGATTCAACACCGACGGCGCCGACTGGCTGAGGATCGAGGGGTTCGACATTACCAACAGTCAAGGCGGCTGGCTCAACGGCGGGATATGGCTCTCCAGCAGCCACGTGGAGGTCGTGGACAATTACCTGCACGATATCCCCGGCACCGCGATACAGGCGAGCTGGAGCGGCGGCATGTGGGACAGCGTTTACATCGCCAGCAACAGGATCTACTGCGTGAACGAGGGGATCGTCGCCTCCGGCAACGACTGGCTGGTGGAAAACAACGAGGTGGAGCGGCTCAAATATCCCGACGCGGGCGACTGCGACTATTCGCGGTTTTTCGGCAACAGGATCACGTTCCGCGGCAATTACTTTCACGGCGCGCTTCCCTCGGAGATCGGCTCCTCGCACACCGACGGGTTCCAGACCTTCGACGACAACGGCGAAAAGGCGAACAACATCACCATCGAAAACAACGTCGTGGTGAGCTTCCACGAAGGCATGATGCTGGGCATGAACAACGTCGGCGACGCGGTGAATTACACGATCCGCAACAACATCTTTCACGGCGGCGACCTCGGCGGCGCGTGGGGACTCTGCGTTGTCAACATCACCAACCTCAGGGCCGTGAACAACGCGTTCTGCAACATGATATACCACGGCATCGGGTTCAACGGAAGCAACGGCACCGGCGGCTCGACCGGCATGGTGAAGAACAACATCTTCTACAACAGCGGCAGCAACTACTGGGCCGATTCCGTGTCGACCGTGCAGGGCGGTTACAACATTATTTACGACACGGCCGGCGGCCTGAACGCCGGCGACTATGACCCGAAGGATTTGGTGAATGTCAACCCCAAGTTCGTCAATCCGCGGCCGCTGGTCAGGGACGATTTCAAATTGCAGGCTTCAAGCCCGGCCATCAATGCCGGGACCGCTCTGGCCGGCCTGGTGGACAGCGACATGGTCGGAACTCCTCGGCCGCAGGGTGCCGGGTGGGACATCGGCCCGTTCGAATACTTCCCCGCCGCGATCTGGAACAAGCCCGCAAGCCGTAACGGGGCGGGGGAGCCCATGCCTTTTGTAAAGCCGCTCCTCACGCGCGATGCGGTGCTGGCGCTGCGATCGAAGTTCCCGCAAATGAAGGTGTTCGGATTGAACGGCAATGCACTAAGGGACGGCGCGGTACGGTGCGACGGAATGTATCTGGTGATATTGACAAAAGGGGAGCAATGCTGGAAGGTGAGGGTGGTGCGATAGACCGACCAAGGAGGACAGTTCATGTCATTGGAAATCAAGCGGACCATGAAGATAACCATCAACGGTAGGGAATACCATTCACTTGATGAAGTTCTGGAACAGTTCAAGCACCTGATCAACGATGGGCTCAAGTCCGGTTTGGAAAAGGCCGCCGAGGGCGACGCGGCCGTGGCCGGGGAATTCCTGGGGTCCGACGTGTGCTCCTGCCTCCAACGCATCAGGAGATTCGGCGCGGCAATCCTTATTGTCAATATATGATCCCCATAAGCATAACCCGTGAAGAGGGAATGCACGGCGGGAATGAAGAAAGGATGGTTCCCATGAAAGGAATCCCTTGGCCGGCGGTTTTCTCTTTGGCGGCAATATTGACAAATACGCATGCCGCCCCGTATCCGGCAAATCCTCCGGTCACGATCTGCACCGACCAGGCCCTTTACTTCTCGAACTTGTGTTACACGTCCCGATAATAAAAATCCTGAAATATTGCGATTTTTCTCTGCAATAACCACCCCAAATACCTTATATTATATTTAGGGTGATCGGGTAGGCTGTAGTCTCAGTGATAGCGCTTAAATAGAACCGGGCAATATCGCAGGAAGCAGGCACGGCAGGGAACAAACAAAAACCATAAGGGGGGATCGATTATGAGACGGATGTTTTTGTATCTATTAGGGGCGGCTTTTCTCGTTAATGTCTGCATGGCTTCAGCGGCCACTTGTCCGGCATATGTCAAAAGATTGAATATCACGACGTATCTGGATTCCGGGTACGTTCTACCCGTAAAAGGCACGGTGGTCACCGCGGCGACATACGGGAATGGACTGTACAAGGCTGATTTGGGCACGATCACTCCGACGCTCATTCCGAATACCAATACCGGCAACTGCAACAGCACCCAGATAACCGAAGACGGACAATGGATTCTTTTCAACCAGGGCGGGCCCAACATTATTCGCATCGACGGCCAGTTCAAGACCAAGGTCCCGGTTACGTCCAGCGGCAGCGAGGGATGCTGCACTTTCTGGTGGAACGCTCCCAGCGGTAAATTGGAAATTGTCTATAGAGCCACCGACAGCGACGTGCATTCGATCCCGGTCACCCTTTCGGCGAACGCCGCTCCAACGTTCGGCACCGACCGTGAAATCATCAACGCCGGCGGGACAATCCAGTTTTCAATGGGTTGCGCCGCCAATCATTTTTTCACCAGGATCAACGCCGCCGGTTATGATGGCCCGAAGATGGTCACCATTCCCGCCACCGGCGTTGCCACCACCGCCGATTTCTGGACGCCCAGCAGCGATCCGGTAATAGGGTGCAAATGCACGATGTCGCATGACGGCCGTCTCTGCTGCTACAATCCCGGGTACGACCAACTTCAGTGCTGTCTGGCTGATGAATTTTACCTGCTGAGGCACAAATCGTTTGCGCTCCTTCCTTTTCAGGAAAAGACCGCGCCTTCGGTGGGGTGGGATGCCGGTATGCTGGGGCAGATGGCGGCCAGCATAAATTGGTGTCCGAAAAAATATTTGTTCCTTAGCGCCACGGATTCCTGCAAGGGCGCAAGCGCGGGCACCAGCAATTTCTGGTCCGATTTCAAAGGCTGGTGCTACACGAACGATACGAATTATATCGTCGGCGACCTGAGCTCGCTTCCCTATAACGGGGGCGGGAAAGATTCAAGCGCCCACGCCAATAATCCGGACTCGGGCACGATATGGCTTGTCCATTATCCCACCAACACGTGGACGTGCATTCTCAAGCCTCCGGCTCCGGTGAGCAGGACCACGCTCCTGGCCTTCCCGTCGGTATGGATTGACACCTCTTATAAAACAGGTACCATAACCCCGCAGCATGGTAACCGTCTGCAATACCGCGGTATTCCGCTGGAGGGTATAAGCTATTATTATGATATCAGAGGCCGCCGTATCGTGGTAAACGCCAGAACAACGCAAAAACTGTACTCGGGTGTCTATTATACCGTTTCCCCGGATGGAGTCATGAAGCGCATCGTGATTGGCAAATAAGAAATTGACATTTTCCATTTGGGGGATTTATTATGATGAGAAATGGTCTTGATGTGGTGGGCACGCGCCGGCGTTACAGCCGGCGCGTCCTTTGGACGGGCGTTTTTTTTGCAAGCATTCTTTGTTGTTGCAGCAAACCCACGGGGCCGTCTGGAGCACCGGCAATCACCACGCAGCCGGCCTCACAAACGGAACCCTACGGCCAGCAGGTCACTTTCACCGTTGTTGCCACCGGCAACCCGACCCTCGCCTATCAGTGGCACAAGGACAGCGCCAACATTCCCGGCGCCATCTATTCAAGCTTTACCATTGCGGCGGTGACATTTGAGGACTCCGGCTACTACGACGTGGTGGTCACCAACTCGGCGGGAAAGGTTATCTCGAATGCCGCGAAACTATCGGTCAATTCTGCCCTGGTAGCCCCAAACTTCACCTTGCAGCCGCTGTCGCAAGAGAAAACCATTGGTGAGCCGGTCACGTTCACGGCTTCGGCCGACGGTAATCCGAGTCCCACCTACCAGTGGCGCAAGGACGGCGCGAATATCGCCGGAGCGACCGCCGCAAGCTATACCATTTCCTCGGTCGTTCTGAACAGTGCAGGCTCCTACAGCGTGGTGGCAGCCAACTCCCAGGGGAGCCTTGCGTCAAACGCCGCTTTACTTTTGGTAACGGCCGGATGCCCCTTTCCGGACACGGCGCAGCACCTTGATCCGCTTGATCCGGCGTACCACATCATCACTCCGAACGGCGGAGAGACGTTTCATGTGGGCCAGCCGTGCACGTTGATCGTGTGGTCACGGCTCTCCGGTTCGGCGGAAATCGCCTTGGTTATCGGGCCGTCCAGTCTGACCCCGCCGGAGGATTTCGGCGCATGGGGCACGACCTTTTCGGCAGACTCATCCTACGACACCGTGGTCTTTACGGTTCCCGATTCCCTGTGGGACAAATATTCCTTTCAGAATGTCAGCAGCATCACCGATTCATGTTTGTTTAATGTCACCTACTATAAATATCCGCAATTCGGTGATTACTCGGATTGCTATTTCAGGATAGCGAAATAACGGATGAAAAACGGCGATGAATAGAAAAAGAGATGTTCGGCAACTCGGCACGGTCCTTTTTACCGCGGGCCTTGCCTTTCTGGTCTCGCATGCGCAGGCGCAGATCAAGGCGAGGATAGTTGCCACTCAAGACCAGGTCGCCGCGGCGTGCGGCACCACCAATGTCAAGCTCGTGTTTGGGTGCCAGAGCGGACTTTATTTTGTTGACTTTTCGGAAACTTCTCCGCAGATCAGCAGCATTTCTCTCGCCGATCCCGCCTATGTGCCCGACATTTCTTCGGACGGCAACTGGGTGGCGTACCAGACCGGCTCCAACGCCGAAGGCGGCCCTTCCACGGCCGTGGCAACCGCATGGATAAGGGCGCTTGCGGCAAGCGGTACGCCGGTGAAGGTGGCCGACACCGGTTATGTGCCGCGGTTCGTGCAGAACGCCCCGCCCGATACTCCGGAGGTCATCTACGCGACGAGCGTCGCGTGCCCTCAGGACACCTGTTACGCGCTCGGGCAGACGCTGCTAAAAAAAATCGCCGGCGGCGCGGCGGGACCGGCGGAAGTCGTTTTTGACAAGGGGAGCTATTACGGCGGGCTCTCATGGGACAACCGGTACCTGAATTCGGCCTGGGAAGGCGGACCGAACGCCTTCATGCTCGACCTGCAGGGCGGCAACGGCGTCCCCGCCGCGCTCCATACCATGCGGGTCAAGAAAAACGTCACGAACGCCGATACCTTCGTCACCGTCAAGACGTGCAACCCTTCGCGTTCCGCAAGCAGGATTTTCACCAATACCATGATGTTTTACGACTTCTCCTCCGCGGCCATCACGCTGGCCAAGTGCTATCACCCGATTCTCAAGACCTGGGGCACGCACCAGCTGCTGTTTATTTCCCGCAGCGATTCCGAAGATCTGAGGGTATACGATACACCGTATATGTCGCTGGTGCCCTTGAGCATTGCCCAGGGAAACGGCGAGCCCGTGGCAAAGGAATGGAACACCCCGGAATGGTCGAACCATCCGTATTTTGCCGTATCAGGCATGGTGGTCGACCGCCTCTTTTCCGCCGGCGCCGGCAGCTATGACCATACCCTCAACAGCGAGGCCGTATATCTTGTCAATCTGAAGGATTCCCTGTATGTGCGGCTCGTTGAAACCACCGACACCTCGCACGCTTCCATGGTATCCCTGGAGAATCCGTTTGTCTGGGTGCAGGTGCCTGCAGGATTCCAGGAAGACTCCACTTGGCTCAAGCAGACCATTTGGGAGCGGGCCGCCGGCGTCATCAACCCGTACAATCCTTCCGCGGACTACCTGCGCCGCTCCGCGGGCTCTCCTGTTGAGATCGTCATTTATTCGGTATCGGGGAGGAAAATCGCCAGCATCAGCGGCGTGCAGAATGCTTCGGTTGTCATACGGGAAAAACTGCGCGCCCTGAATCCGGGAACGTACCTGGTGGCCAGCAGAGACGGGGAAGGATTGCTTCATACGAGCAGGTGGGTGAACGTCAGATAACCAAGGCCAACGGATATTTCTTTTTAGTTGATTGACCCTTGCTTCCGAAAAGAGGCGGGGTTTTTTATTGCGTGGTAAGAATGACATCCGGCATGATATCTGTTCGTCGGAATCTTCATGAAATTCGCCCCCGAACGACGACCTTTTTTTTACTCGTTTACGAGGATAAACAAAATATGGCTGTGCGCCTTCTGCTGCGACTGCGCCGCTGAGAAAAACAAGAGTGGTAGTTGACTTATGCCAAGCGTTAGGCCGGACTGGAGGCCGCGCCAAAGCGCGGTGCTGCCCGGACACCGGCGGTCTTCCGCCTTCGGGCCGTGGCAGCCCGAGCCGAAGGCGAGACCATCCGGGTCTTAACCCCGCCCAATAGGAAGGGCGGGTTACACGGCCGCCGCGGCGGAGCCGCGGAACGCCCAGACTTATTTAGCGTGCGGGGCTTGGACAGCTCGAGCAGCTTAAAAAACACAGTATGCTTTACAAAAGAAAAACCTCCGCGCGACTGCGCGGAGGTTTTGTCAATTAGCCGTTCCTCAATATGATTAGTGCGTCGGCAGCGTCCAATACAAATTGTCGATAACAACGGTCTCACCTGCACCGTTATACGGGTTCATGCTGACGCCGAGGAAGTAGTCGACGTCCGACAAGTCACAGGTCGCGGCCCAAGCCGAAAGCGGAATGGCCACGTCATGCCATTGGCCATCGGGCTGAAATCCGTAATTTCCTGCGGATACCCACGTTTGGTTGCCCGTACTTTGCGTTCCCTTCTTATCCAAGTTTTCCACAAGAAGGTTGAAACCGGCGCCGGCCGACGAGCACTTTATTGACACGTGCAGCGTGCAGGCCGCATAGGACGTCATGTTTGCGGACAATAGGGTGCCGTTGTATGCCGCCCATCCAAACCCTTCCCAACCTCCAGAACTGGTTATCGCCCATGCTTTTGATTGTCCGTCCTCTCCGACTGAGTCCACTGAATCAACAGTACCGCCGTTCCAGAGCAGAAGCGGGACCGGCAGGTTGGGATTAATTGCCGTGTAACTTGTGGCCCTGGTCCCGACAATGCCGAACGCGGGAATCAATCCTTGGTAATACACGGCGGTCTTCGTCACCGTGGTGACCGGGACAAGGTCGTTGTAAATTACCGTGACCGTGTCGCTGTCCGCCGCGGCGATGGCGCCGGCGGTCGATGCGCCGTAGGAGAATCCGACCTTGCCGGTGAATTTGCCCGCGTTGGCCTTGAGCGTGACCGTGATGCCTGCGGTGTCCTTCGTGCTCTTGACCTTCACCGTAACAGTGCTGTCAAGCACGTCTGCATCGTCGACGGTGATGGTCATCTTGCTCTGGCCCGTGTACGAGGCGGAATCGAGGGTGACGGTGCCAGCGATGCCGTTCCACTTGGCGGTTTTCGTGATCGTGGCGGCCGGGGCGCCGTCTTTATACGCCACCGTGACATTGTCGTTGTCCGAGACCTCGATGCTGGTGCCGGCGACCGATGGCTTCAAGGTGAAGGCAACGGTGCCGCTGTAGGTCGCGGTTTTGCCTGCCACGGGATTCAATACCGCGGTGATCCCCGTGGTGTCGGTGGTGCTCTTGACCGTGACCGCGGCGGTGGCGGTGGTAAGGTCCGAATCGACGAGCGTAACCGTCATGGGCGCGGCAAAGGCCACGTAATTCGCCTTGTCAAGCGTGACCACGCCGGCAACGCCGTTCCACACCGCTTTGGCGATGGAAGATTTTACCGGATCGTTATCCGCGTAGGTCACCATGACCGTGTCCTTGTCCTTGACAAGAAGCGTATCGGCGTTGTTCACCCGCGTCGAGAAGATAATTTTGCCAGAATATTCGCCGTAATTCCCCGTTGACTTCAGCGTGACCAGGATCGTCGCGGGGCTGCTGCTGGTGCTGAGCGTGACTAGCACCGAAGGGTCGCTCACATCATTGTCGCGCACGGTGATGGTCATCGGCTTGATGACGGAGGTGTACGATGCGGCGTCGAGGGAAATGGAGCCCATGGCGCCTTTCCATATCAGCGTCTGCGTACGGTCGGCGGCGGGAAAAGCGTCTTTATAGGTTATCGTGACCAGGCTGAAATTGTCAACCAGGATGGTGTCCTTGTCCGAGGCCGAAACCGAGAACTTGAGGGTGCCGGTAAAAACGCCGCTGCTTCCTAAAAGGGTGAGCGAGGTGCCTACCGGGTCTGCCGTGCTGGTCACTTTCACCGTTGCGGTGGTGCCGGTGAGGTCAGCGTCTTTAAGGGTGACGGTCACCGACCCGCTTGTCCCTGTGAAAACGGTGTCACTCAAGGTTATCTTGCCCGCATGTCCGATCGGCTCGGTGCCACAGCCGCTCATGCATACGAGGGCGCACAATACGCCCGCTGCCAGAACTAAACCTAGAACCTTTTTCATCGTACCCCCTTATGGTTAAGAGTATTTGATAAATTGTTTGACGTTATTGACGTGGATATGATATATCCTTTGATTCAGTCTCAATGGAATTATGAGGCGCTTTAATGAGGGAACCCAACCCTGTACAAGGTAATATAATAAAATTTACCCGAAGGAAAAAATAGAAATATCTTCATAAAGGATAATCAGGTGACAGGTGAAAACCGGCTTTGCACGCTTGGCTCTCCCGATGGCCGGCGGCTGTTGACAAAAACGGCAGGAAACCTTATATTCACAAAAGGGCTGGCACAACGGATGCGACACCGATTGAAGGAATATAAAAATGAAACCTTTGCGGTTCATGCAAAACAATATCCATTCTGTATTACTTTTGTTAATCGTAATAGTATTTACCACTCCGTCACCCGCCGCGGTCCCCGACCCAACGCCGCAATGCCCGGCAGTCGCAGCCGGCGACCACGAGCAGTACCATCTGCCGCCGGTCGCCCCTGCCGCAGGTGTCTCGAGTCAAATCGACTGGGGCCAGATTCCCGCGACCGGCGGCTGGTACGGCGCGCAGGTCATGGACTCATGCCGGTATCGCGCCGATGGGTTTACGACATGGCACGGCAAGGCAGCCGCGCGTATCGAGGTCCAGCCCGGCGACGATCCGCTTGACCTTGGCGAAGGCACGGAGCGCGCCGAAATGGCGTTTCTGCAGGATTCAACGGGCAAACAGATCAACGAGACATCGGCGAGCGGCACGGTGTATTACGCGACGAGCTATTACTTTCCGTCAACCTGGGACGGGACGTTCATCAGGGGCAACAGCAATTCATGGTCGTTCGTGTGGCAGTTTTACGGATGGCAGGGGCTCGCGGCCGGCCGCGGCTACGACGCCGACCCCGCGGCGCAGAAATACTGGTTCGGCGGCATAAGCGCGCGGTTTTCAGACGGCGGAAACATCATCAAGGGAAAATGGACCGACTTCGTGTTCACGGTGAACTGGGGAACCGGGCGCCTGACCGTCTGGCGAAGGGACGAGGGCCAGACCGCGTTCACGCAGGTGCTCGATGCAACGGGCCAGGCGTTCTCGGGATCGATTTACATAAAGCAGGGCCTTTACCGCGGCGGCGACGTGAGCGGCCGCACCGACGTGCTCTGGGTGGGGCCAACGGCGCGCGGCTCGACGTTTTCCGCCGTGGAGATGTCGGCATTCGGGACGAACAACGGCAATCCGGTTATCATTCCTGTCTTGAAATCGCGCGGCATCGTGAATGAAAATGTAAAGGTCACTTATGACCATAGGACGGGATATTTCCGGATCGCCGCGGACAAGCCATTGACAATCGGCGTTTTCTCCGCAAGCGGAACGCTTGTTAAGTCACTCGATATGATGATGGCTGGCACCGCTATTTGGGATGGAACGGACAGCAAGAATACGCCGGTTCCTGCGGGGATTTATTTCTTCAAGGCGAGGGGAGCAAAAGATGCCGAGGTGGTAAAGGTTTTAAAAGCCGTCCGCTAGGGTAACACCATAAACATGATAACAACTGCAATTATCTCATAAAAGATTATCCATGAAAAAAATCAAATTGCCGCTTGTCATTTTCATCATCCTTGCCTTCTTAATTGCATTTGATCTCTCCGCCCAGGACCTCGGCATCACCTTCGGCTTCAACAGCTCGGCGCGCACGAGCACGGGCGGGACCTACAACCACAGCCTGTTTAGGCCCACGGGCCAGGACTCGGACTGGTGGAACGAGATGGCGGAGGAGATTTCGTACAGCGGCGTTGACTACATCGCGCCCGTGACGCGCGGGTACAGCCCCAACCATCCGAACACCGACGCGGGCGATCCGAGAAAACTGCCGCTGTTGTGCGCGGCGATGGACCACCGGCCGCTCGACAACACGTTCAAGATCGCGATCTTCGACGACAACGCGGCATCGTGGGCCGCCAACAGGAACCTCGACCTGGGCTTCGGGTACGGGTACAATCCTCCGTTCGACTGCGGCGACACTGCCAACTACAAGTACATCTGGGACTACGACCTCAAGGTGGCGATCCAGAACATCCCGGACGAAAAGCGCTACAAGATAAAAAACCGGATGGTGATCATATTTTGGAGCGTCAATCCGCCGTTCTGCACCAACCAGGGCAACGGACATATCAAGGCGATCGTGCTTTACATAAGGAAACAATGCCAGGCCGCGTTCGGGTTCAATCCGTACCTGGTGGCCGACGGGTCCTGGGTGAGCCAGGACCCGTCGTGCAACGACTCTGCGGTCATTGATGCGGTGCAGAACTGGTTTGCCGCGCCGGTCAATTCGTTCACGTTGTACAATTTTTTTGGAACCAAGGTGGGCGCCCTGTGTCCCGGCTTCCAGTATTCGGGCTCGAATGTTTTCATGGACCCGAACCACGGCAACCTCCTTGTCAACAACCTCACCGCAACGGTCCGTGCCGGCGCGCGGTTCACGCTCGGGGAGGGCTTCACCGACGAGGAAGAGGCATGCGCGTGGTGGCGGAGCAACGACACGGTGTATTACGATTATCCAAACCAGCGGCTCAACATCACGAGGCGCTTTACGGCAAGGGCGTTTGCCGGCACGCATAAAATAGAGGCCGAGGCGTGCGATTCGTTTTCCGGCGCTGCCGGCGCCGGCAGCGGCCTGTACCGGAGCGGCAACCTGAACATTGTCCGGTGCAACGACGCAAACGGCGGTTGGCAGGTGACCGGAACGCAGGCGGGTCTGTGGCTGCAGTGGCGGGAGCTGCCCCTGCCCGCAGCCACGAAATTCACGATCGAATACGCCTCTGCCGCTGCGTCGTCGGTGCGGTTCAGCGTGGACGGCGCGCCGCTCGCCGCTGTTTCCCTACCGTCAACGGGCGGCGCGTGGAGCGCGGTAGACGCCGGAACATGCTCCTTTGGGTCCGACGCGCTTCACACCGTGCGGCTCAGCGTGGTATCCGGTTCGCCGGATCTTAATTATTTTCTTATAAAAGACATGAGCTTGCCGGCGGCCGCGCCGGTGCGGGAAAGGAACCCCGCCGTTCAATACACCGGTGCCGGCCGTATGGTCTTTTTCGCAAAGGGCGCGGTTTCTTTCCTGAATGTAAATCCGGAAAACGAAGGAATATACCGCGTTGAATTGTTTGATCTGTCCGGAAGAAGGGTCTTGGTTTATGATTGCACCGTGACCCCTGCAACGCGGGTCCTGCGGCTCCCAAATGCGGGCGCGGGCGCGCGTATCTGCAGGATAATAAAAATAGAATAGAGTTGGAAGTTAAAGGTTGAATGTTGAAAGCAATAATACAGACAAGACACATTCAACTTCCAACTTTGAGGTGTTTTTTATTTTCTCTGTTTCTCTGTGCCTCTGTTGCTCTCTTCTCTTCATAAGGAAGCCGGACCTTGCCAAAAAAAACAAAAAACCAATATAATCCTGCTGAATCCATTTAAACGTCAGGACCCAGACGCGCTGTTCATGAAGTTCATGATCGCGCTCACCGTCGGCCTTCTGGTATGGATGGGTGTTTGGGGAAATAGAAGGTCTGTCCGGCAGGAGGACACCGAGATCAAAAGTGAGGAGGACGTTCCGGCTGAACGGACGGACACAAACCAGCTGGCGTCCGGCCTTTTTAAAGACCTGAAAGACAGCCTGCAAAACGCCGGGTATATACACCTTACGGAAAGCGAAAAGAAAGAGCTGAAGGAGCTTGTCGGAGGACAAAATCCCGCGCCCGTGGAAATCGTTTCGCCGATCACCATCGTTCAAAAAAAACCGCCGCAATCAAAAGCAGGTTGAATTCCCTTTTTGTCAAAATCGCGAATGCTCTGCAATGGCTTTGGTCTTCGAATAAACGCATCAAAAACGGGTATCTCCTCAGCGGGAAGATCGTACGGGCGATTGATGCAAGGGTGGTCCCGTATATTGTCAAACAGTGATTTTTCCCTTTCGATTTTGAATGTAAAAGAACTCTTGGTTTCATGGCGGATTAAAAGGTCAATCAATCCATATTGATAAATCCAGTCCACATGATTTCTTCGCTTCTTTTTTATCACATTTGAAGTATCGTTTTCAATTTTGAAAATCCAGCCATAGGATCGAAGAAGATTTCCTTCTCAGGGCCGGAAACCGGCCGGGCGCATTATTTGCTCTTATCTTTCTTATCGTATTAGCACCAGATCAGTCATTGAAAACGGTATGCGAAGAATACCATGAAATTCATAATGGATTTTTTCAGATCGTTAATGAAACAACTGCGCAGCTTGTGGAACGGAGCGTCCGGGCAGGCGCCCGGCAATGCCATGCCCACAGGCGATCGCGGTTCAATCTTATCAAACGTGGAGGTACCAATGGCCGCACGTGAAAACCCGACGCAGGGTCCCGATGCTCGGCAGGCGCCTGCAGAGGCTACGAACATCGGGGAAAACATTTCCATAGAGGGCACCATCCGCGCCGATGAGGACATCGTCATCGACGGGACGTTGAAAGGAAGCATTGAGGTCAAATCGCACCGGCTTACGGTGGGCGCCAAAGGCAGGATCGAAGCCGACGTTATTGCCGAGAACGTGCTCGTGGGCGGGAAGATGGCGGGCGCAATCGTCGCGCGCAACCAGGTGCACATCACCGCGAATGCGGACTTTACCGGGCAGGTGAAGGCCAGACGCATCGTCATCGAAGACGGCGCGTACATCAAGGCGTCCATCGAGCTTGAAAAAGAGGAAAAGGCAAAGCCCGCGGGCCCGACCCCGGCAAAGCCCCCTGAACCCGGGGTCCCTCCGCACGACCTGCAGGCCCAGAAAGCGAAAAAACCCGAAGTGGTCCAGAAGCAGGTCATCGGATAGGCGCATGGAGCAGCCTGCGCTTCGAGGCGGCGCAAGGGGCGCTTTCGCGGATTCGCCCGATGTTTTTCATTCCCGGATGCTCGAGCGGTACGGGGCGTTTCTTGAAAAACGCGGCAATACAACGGTCCTTGACACCGGACCGGTGTCGGGAACCAATATCGATTTCTTTCTCACCATGGCAGGCCGCGTTTTCGTTTTAGACCTTGCGCGCCGCGCCGGTCTTGACGCCGGCGCAGCGGTGAATCCATCGCGAATCCTTTCTGAAATGGAATTTGGTCCGGCCCTTTTCGACGGCATCCATCTGTGGGACCTTCCCGACCACCTCGAGAGCGCCGCGCTTGTTCAGGTGGTGCGGAAATGCCAGTCGCTTCTTACTCCCGGCGGTCTTCTCACCGTGATCGCGGCCGGATCGTCCGCCCTGCAGCCATTTTCCCAGTATTTTGAGCGGGTGCGCGGGTTCGACGTAAGGCTCAAACAGGACCGATCATGCCGCCTGCCCTGGATTTTCCGTTCGAACAGGGACATCGAGCAGGAAATGCGGCCGCTCGTGCAGATCGATTCGTTTCTCTGCATGAACGGGATACGGGAGTTCCTGTTCAAGCGCAAATGATCCCGATTCCTAACGCTCTTCCCGGCGCTCGTGCTCGCGTTTTTGGTTTTGGGGCTGATAACCGTCTTCGGACCGCTGTGGCCGCACCGCCTGATCTTCGGGCCGCGGTCGTTCCTCGTTTTCGGCGCGTGGCCGGACCTGTTCGGCGTGCGCCTCGGGACGTTTGAACTGGGGCCCCAGGTAGGGCCATGCCCCTTGGGACCGTGGAGCGGACGAGACTTGCACTTTGTAAAGGGCGTGAGGGCCCTGCATGACGCGCACACGCTGCGGGGTGACGATGGCTATGGGCGCGCCCACCGACCGCTGCACAAGGCTGATCCCGGGAGCGCCGTGGTAAAAATTGCCCCGCACTTGATCGGTCCGCGGCCGCAACCGCATTTCAACATGCCCCAAGACGTCGGCCGCGGTGAAATTTTCAGTGGCGCAAAACGTCCATTGCTCGCGCTTGAACCCTCTTTTGTAGCCGGGCGGAAACCGGGGCACCCAGCCGATTTCGTCGTCAGTCACGAACCAATCAACGCACGCGGGCGACCAATCGTATCCAGGTACCCACACCCAGCCCTCGGCAGCGTCGTCGTACCAGTAGCCGTAATGGCATACGATCCACCCGAACGGTTCGTCAGCGTCCCAAAACCAGCCTTCCGTAGTGTACACCCAATGACCATGCATGAAAGGCCGCCACCCCGGCCCGGCATCGGGCCGCCAGACCCTTCCCAAGCCGGGCATGTCGATCCATTCTCCGTAGTCGTTGAGCGCGCCAAACGTTATCCGCACCGAGACACCCGGTTCCTGCGCCGCAGCAGGCGCGGCGATTCCCAGAACCGATGATAAAACGAGAAAAACTAGAATTTTTCCGGATTGCATGGGACCTCCTTATGATTTATTATCACAAAAGATCGTTGCAAACCGTATGCCATGGGAGAAAATTAACGAACGAGTATTACTATTCGCCCCGGGGAAAAAAAATCAGATGATGGTCAGAATGAATTGATCGCGTTGGTTGTTTAGACATCGCCCCTGGTTCGAATCGGAGGGGGAAGAATCATTTGTATTGATTGACAATAAAGATGCCTTCAGAAGGCAGCGAGGCACATGATGCGAGAATTTTTCCATCACTAGAGCGCTCCTGTCTCAACAGAATAAAGATTAGCGGGCTCGGGCAGCCCGAGGCGTAGCCGGGACCGGAGTGAGGGCCGCCGCGACGAAGACGCGGAAGGACCAGATTTTTTATTATTTGCAATAGGCAATTCACTTCAAAATCAATTATTCCCGCCAATCTTAATCGCCAGGCACTCATGAAGAAACCTGTTGAGCGCGAAGCTTGACGACGTGCGAACGATCACCTGGTAGCCGCCGACCTCGAACGGTTCGTTTTTTTTCATGAGGTCGGAAAGCCCCGCCTGCGATTCCATGACGCGCAGAAACGACGCATCGGGCGAGAGCACGAGGGGCTTCTGCGCCTCGACCAGGATCACCGAAAACGGGATGATGGAGACGGAAGCCTTGCCGCGCACCTCGCCGGCCGCCTCCTTCTCCTGCAGTTTGATCATCCGCGCGCGGGACTCGGGCACGGCCGAATCGAGCACGTAGCTGATCCAGTCGAGCAGCTGGTCGCGCACCGCGTGGATGTCGGTGGCGTTGTTGATCGTGGTGATGCCGCCCGCGGTCTCGATGGCCCGTGCCAGACCGGAAATCTCCTTGAGGTAGTAGTTGCGCTGCGAATCGGGGATGTAGTACATGATCACGAGGTGCACCTTCTGGCCGTCGATCGAGCCGTAGTCGATGCCCTGCGGCGACCACCCGATGGCGCACAGCAGGTCGCCCTCGCCCTCGCGCCGCGCGTGCGGGCAGGCCACGCCCTTGCCTATGCCGGTGTTGCCGGTGCGCTCGCGCACCTTGACTTCCAGGACAATGTCGTTTTTGGCGGCGATGCCGGGAATGGCCTCGATGAGCAGGGCGAGGAACTCCAGCGCCTTTTCTTTGTTTGCATCGGGCAGCTCAACGAGGCGGCCCTCGTCGATGGCGGTAAGCAGGCTTTTCATAGGTCACGCTCCAAATCGTTTGACGAACCAGGTTTTTACGAGTTGCGCCAGCACGGCGTAGCATGCCACGAACGCGAGCATCCAGAGCCAGTAGAGCCCGGGCAGCGGCGCGAACCCGAGCGTGGAGGCGAACGGCGAATAGGGAAGATAGGCGGCGATGCACAGGACCGCGATGGTGGTGAGGAACACGCCGGCGCTCGGCCTGCTGGTGATGAACGGGATGCCGTTGGTGCGCAGCACGTACACGATCATGGTCTGGGTGAACAGCGATTCCACGAACCAACCGGTGTGGAACAGGTTCTCGTAGAATGTTTTCATCGCCGGAACGTCGGTGTGCGAGAAGTTCCAGCAGTTGAACGCGATGAGCATGAGAAAGAACGTCGCGTAGTCGAAAATCGAGCTGATGGGGCCGAGGAAGATCATGAACCGGCGGATGAAGCCGATGTCCCAGTTCTGCGGCTTTGACAGATAGGAAGGGTCCACGTTGTCGGTGGGGATGCTGGTCTGCGAGATGTCGTAGAGCAGGTTGTTGAGCAGCACCTGCACCGGCGCCATGGGCAAAAAGGGCAGAAAGTAGCTGCCGCCGAGCACGCTGAACATGTTGCCGAAATTCGAGCTCGCGCCCATCTTGATGTATTTGACCACGTTGGCAAACACGCGCCTGCCCTCGATGATCCCCTCCTTGAGCACGAGCAGGCTTCGCTCGAGCAGGATGATGTCCGCCGATTCCTTGGCCACGTCCACCGCGGTGTCCACCGAGATGCCCACGTCGGCGGCCTTGAGCGCGGGCGCGTCGTTGATGCCGTCGCCCAGAAAGCCCACGGTGGCGCCCTGGCTCCGCAGCGCGTTGATGATGGCCTCCTTCTGCAGCGGCGACAGCCGCGCAAACACGTCGGCCTCCTTGACGGTTTTGGCGAATTTCTCGTCGTCCATGCCGGAGAGCTGGCTGCCCAGCACGACGTCGCCGTGGTCGAGCCCCACGTTGGCGCACACGCTCTTGGTCACCAGCTCGTTGTCGCCGGTGAGCACCTTCACCTTCACGCCCGCGTCGCGCAGCGCAACAAGCGCCTGGGCGGCCGTGTCCTTGGGCGGGTCGAAGAACGCGAGGTACCCGAGGATGATGAGCCCGCGCTCGTCGGCGGCGGAGAACGCCTCCTTTTCCCTGGGGAATTCGCGGTACGCCACCGCGAGCACGCGGTAGCCCTCGCTGCTGAGCCGCCGGTATTCGTCGAGAATGTCGTTGCGCACCATGTCGATGAGCGGGTAGATGTCGTCGTCGATCTGGTATTTCTCGGCGACCTCGTTGATGCTCTCGACCGCACCTTTACAGATAAGAACATTGGTCCCGTCGTGCTCGATCACCACCGACATGCGCTTGCGCTCGAAATCAAACGGCAGTTCGTCCACCTTGCGGCAGGAGCGCTCCACGTCGAGGTCCTCGTGCGTGAGGATCGCCTTGTCGAGCAGGTTGCGCAGGCCGGTCTGGTAATAGCTGTTCATGTATGCGTAGCGCAGCACGTCCTCGTTGGGCCGGTTCGAGACGTCCACGTAGCGCTCGAGCACGATCCGGTCCTGCGTGAGCGTGCCGGTCTTGTCGGTGCAGAGGATGCTCATGGCGCCGAAGTTCTGGATGGCCTTGAGCTGCTTGACAATCACTTTTTTCTTCGACATCGACAGCGCGCCCTTCGACAGGCACACGGTGATGATCATGGGCAGCATCTCGGGGGTGAGGCCCACGGCCACCGAGAGCCCGAAAAGGAGGGCCTCGACCCAGTTGTGCTTGGTGATGCCCACGATGAGGAACACGAGCGAAACCATGACGAGCATGAACCGCACCATGAGCCACACGAACGACTTGATTCCCTTGTCGAATCCGGTGGTCACCTTTGCCTGGCCGATGTCGCGGGAGATCGACCCGAGATAGGTGGCACAGCCGGTCGCGATCGCGATGCCGCGCGCCGTTCCGCTCACCACGGTGCTTCCCTGGAACGCCGCGTTGGGCAGCGAGAGCGGGTCTTCGGCCGCCGTTTCGGGAGCCGCGGAAAATTTTTCAACGGGCATGGACTCGCCGGTCATGGCCGATTGGTTGACAAAGAAGTCTTTTGTCGAAACGATGCGGAGGTCGGCGGGCACGATGGAGCCGGCCGCCAGGACCACGAGGTCGCCGGGGACCACGTCGGCGAGGTCGATTTCGGCCTCCTGGCCGTCGCGGAGCACCAGGGCGCTGCTTTGCACCATTTTTTTAAGGTCTTCGGCGGCCTTGACCGACCTGCGCTCCTGGAACGACGAGAGCGCCACGCTGAGCAGCAGCATCCCGCCCACCATGGCTGCGGCGCGCAAATCGCCCATGGCGAACGACACGCCGCAGATCACGAGCAACTGGATCACCAGCGGGTCTTTCGCGCGGTCGAGCAGGTCTGAAAGCAGGGTGGTGCGCCGCGATTCAACCGGCACGTTGCGGCCGAAGGAGGCCAGCCGTTGCGCCGTTTCGCTTTTGGAAAGTCCGGTAGGCGAGGACCTGGCGAGTTTGAACGCGTCTGCCTCCGGGCAGCGGCAGGCCTCGATGAGCCCGCGCGACTGGGCCGCGGCCTTCTGCTGAACCTCCCCCGTTGTTCTGCGGCGCGTGAAGAATCGCGATTTTCCCTGAAGCATGCTGCAAACTCCGGCCGATGCCGTGCCTTCGGTGCGGCCGCCGAGGCCGAGAAGGCTTAAAAAACGCAAGCAAAAATTAGTACATGCACGCGCGGGACACTAAAAAGTATTTCAAATTTTTTTGGCGCCCGACAATTGAAGCGCCCGTGAACCGTTTTGTCCTTTGTAAAAGGAAAGATTAAATCCGGGCGCCCCGCCGCGAAGCCCGGCGGCGGTTCTCCTTCCGGGCTCGGCTATTCAGCCTCGTTGCCGGGCCGTCCGAAGTCGCCTTCGGCGAGGGGAACGCCCCGGCTTTACTTGTTTATTTTGTCAAGTATAATTTGATATTGCGTCCTGCTGACCGGAATCACGATGCCGTCCTGCAGCTCGAGCTCGTATTTGCCGCCGCCGTGGACAAGGATGCGCTTTGCGCCTTTAAGGTCGGCGATATACGACTTGTGCGTGCGGCAGTAGTGCGGCGGCAGGAGCTGCATGAGCGAGTCAAGGGACTTACCGTACAGTTCCACCGATCCGCCGGCACAGTGGATCTCCACGTAATCATCGGCGCCCTTGAAAAACCGCACCGAAGCGAGCGGAACGAGACGCACCGCGCCGAGGCTTTTGACGGAAAGGTATTTCAGCCCCGACGGGTGGAGCGACCGGGCCGCGCCGAGACGGTCGAGCGCCTTCTTGAGCCGCTCCCTGTCAAACGGCTTCGGCACGAAGTCGAGCACGCCGTAGTCGAACGCGGTCACGGCCTGGTCGGTGCTGGCCGAAACGATTATGGTGTGGAACGCGCCCGCGGTGAGCCGCTTGAGCAGGTCGAACCCGCTTTCACCGTTAAGGTTGAGGTCGAGGAACACGAGGTTGACCGGGTTTTGGGCAAGGTAATGTTCCGCTTCGGCAAGCGAGCCTTGCACCGCGACCGATGTGGCGGGCCCCGGCAGCAGCTCCTCCACCATGCGCTTCAGCCGCCGCGCCGCAAGCGCCTCGTCTTCGACAATGAGGATGTTCATAGAATAGTTCCTTCTGCATGATGATAAAAACACGGAGTTGGAAGTTGAAGGTTGAAAGTCACAGAAAGAATAAAACGCTTTTAACTCCGACTTTCAACTATAAACCATAGGTCTTTTCCATATTGCGGTGGTTATCTTTTCTTGTCTGTCGATAATAATTCGATGGAAACCTCCCACCCGCCCTGCGCCGGACCGCTGCGAAGGTTCCATGCGCCGGGAAACGCCTCTTCGAGGCGCATCTTGACATAACGGAGACCGGTGCCGTCCGCGCGGTTTGTTTTTGACGCGCTGCCGCCGGCGGACCAGTCGTTGAACAGGGAATAGCGCAACCCATGGGGTAGCGTTTCGCGCCTGAACACGAAGGCGCCGCCGTTTTTTCCGGCGCAGCCGTGCGTGAGCCCGTTCTCCACAAGGGTGTGAAAGACGAGCGGCGGAATTTTCTCTTCGCGCGGAACCTCGGCGGCGGCGAGCGTGTACTGTTTGTCGCGGCGCAGTCCCATCACCTCCAGGTGCAGCCGGCACAGCCGGAACTCGTCGGCAATCGGGACGAGTTTCTCTTTTGAAAAGTCGAGGACCAGCCGCAGCTCCTCGGCGAGCGCGTTGACCAGCCGCGTGGCCGTGGCCGGATTTTCCTCGAGCCAGGCGATGATGGAATTGAGCGAGTTGAGCAGGAAATGCGGCTGGATGTGCTTCTTGAGCAGCTCCAGCTCGAGCCGCGCGCTTTTGAGCTCGCTTTCCTGGCGCTTGCGGTTCTGCTCGGCCATCTGGCGCGACAGCGAAACCGTGAGCAGGACGATGAGCCCGCAAAAACCGAGCGCCCACGCGTATTCGACCCGCTTCTGAAACGAAATGAAAATCCCGGCAAAAAGGAGCGCGCAGCCGGCAAGCGCCAGGAGGCTTCCGCTTTTCTTCCGGACGATGTTCGCCAGCGAAACCGCGGTCGAGAAAAGCGCCGCAGCGTACATATAGAACTGGTTGAGAACGACGAAAGCGCCGAGCCATGAAACCGGCAGCAGCCCGAACATGATGAGTCGGGGCGGAACGATCACCCCGAGCGCGGCAGCTGCGATTGCGCCGGAAACCGTCCGCCGGCGCGGCATGGCGAACTCGAATAGAAAGAACACGGGCAGAAGCGTCATCATACAGAACCAGGGGATGTCGTTGACAAGCGCTACGGCATAATAATGCCGCAGGCCAAACGGAAAATAATGCACCGCCGTGTCGATGAGCAGGTACACGGCGCTCGACAGGCACAGGACGCTGAAGATCGCGTAGGGGAGCCCCTTGGTGCGGCCCCGCAGCACGGCCGCATGGAAAACCGCGGTAATGAAAAATATGCCGGCGCACAGAAGCAGCAGCGCCTCGGTGACATGCAGCCGGCCCGAAAGCAGTGGAAAATATCCTATCTGCAGCGGTGTTTCCATGAGCCCAGAAAAGGTATGCGCGTTGGACACGCGCAACGCCACCACATGCCTTCCCGGCAAGGCGAGGTGCGGCGGCACCACCGTGAACTGCGCTGACCGGCCGGGCATTTCATCGCGCATGGTCGCGCCGACCTTGCCGTTGCGGCTCAGGAGAGCGCCGTCCCAGTAAAGCTCGCTTGCGCACACCACGGCGCGCTGGTATATCGCAAGGGCCTGCAGCGTATCAAGCGGCTCGGGAATAAACAGGGTCTGGCGGTACCACACGATCCCTTTGCCCGGCGCGCCTTCGCGCGGCCACAAACTCCCCGCGATGCCGAGGCCCCAGCGGGAATCGTCGTACCCGGGGTTGCTCCAGGCGCTGCTGTCACCCTGTCTGGTTTTCCAGATTGCCAGATGCGTCACGGGTTTTTCGCCGGGAAAAAGATACACGGCGGTGGAGTCGGCGGGCTGCGCCGTTAAAGTTGCAGGCGGGGCAATAAAAATTGTGATCAAGGCGAAGTAAACAAAATATCTGTTCATGGGTGATGGAAATCGGAATTGTCAATTATATTTGTATATCACAAGGTAAAGATGCTCTGTTGTTAAAATAATTTACCGATGGCGATTGAAAAGCCGGGACGTGTTTTTATTATGACGAACGGTTTGAATACCTGCCGCATCGCCCGCCGCACGATCCTCCTTGTCACACCTCTCATTTACCTTCAATTTTCCGCCCACGCCCAGGTCTTCCGCGGGTATTATCCGAGCGGCACGGTTGAGGTGCGCGCCAAAACCGAGGACAAGAAACAGATCATCAAGGGATATTACCCCGGCGGTAAGCTCCAGGTGGTTTACGAATACGAAAACGGCAAACTCAACGGCACCACGCGGCAATATTACGAAAACGGCGTTCTGAAGGCCGAGGTGAATTACCTGAATGACAAGCGCAACGGTGCGGCCAAGTATTACTATTCCAGCGGCCGGCTCATGGCGCGGCTCGAGTTCAAGGACGACAAGGAGACCGGGGAATCGAAGTATTATGATGAGAAGGGGAATGTACTGCCGACAAAGAAGAAATAAAAAAAATAATCTGGTGGGGGAGGTCTCCCCCTCGCTGCGGCCCGGTCGTGCTCCAATTTTTATTCAATCATTTCGTACCCGTAAAGCACGCCCGGTCCTTCGCTACCCCCTCCTGGGTGCAGCCAGGTAAATGTAGCTGCAAGCCCAAACCTTCTGCTGGGCGCACCCTTGTGACGACAGTTGACTCAGTAAAAAGTTGATGCCGTTGATTGAATTCTTGTGAATACCGATTGGCGCAAGAAAATGTTATTGATTGATGGGAATTCGTCTGCCGCGCGTTAGGCAGGACTGGAGGCTGCGCTAGAGCGCAGTGCTGCCCGGCCCACGCCGAAGGCATTCGGGGGCCGTGGCAGCCCGAGCCGTAGGCGAGACCGGAAGGAGGGCCGACCCGAGCCTGAGGCTTGACGAAGGCGAGGGGAACGCCCAATTTATTTTATCAAAATATTATTAATTATGCCGCACGGTCCCGGCGGTGAAATTCTTGACCGTGAGCGTGCTGGTGCCGCCCTTTGCCTTGAACGTGAAATCGGCGGAAAAGGCGGTGTCGGCATAGGAATAGGAAAAAGAGTTGACCGTGACGGTCGCGGTCCCCGCCGAGTCGCTATAGGACGCTGCTCCATCGTTATAGGTGGCGGTAAAACCAGTGGATTGGTTGAGGTTCTTTGGAAATGCCGAATTTGTCGGGAACCTGAAAAGAAGCTCCAGACTTTGGCTTCCCGTCGCGCTTTTAACATCCACAAAGTACATCGAGGAAATAGTCGCAATGGTCATGGTCGCCGCCGCCGAATACGGCGTACCGTCGATGCTTGCCGCAACGGTAAACTGGGAGCCGCCCGGCGGCGGGGGTGTCGTATTATTCGTGGTGCCGGGAGAACTGCAGGAAACGACAAGCGCGCACGCCAGAAGCGCGGCGGCAACTGCGGTCAGGGCTTTCATTGGGGCCTCCATTAAAAATTTCTCTTCTATACTATAAAATATATTAGCACCGCTTTGCTGTGTCAAGTAGGAGCGCAGAGTCCCGCATTGTAAGAAAAACGGTTCTTCGGCCGTCTAATATAAACGAAGTATTGATTTCCTTTGCTTTGCCACCTATTTTGAAGTCACGCTCGACATACGCTGAAGGATCGCCACATGCCCTTTAAGCTCAACTTCCTGGAACGGCAGATTTTTCTTGAGCGCAACTGGGGACCAGGCCCCTTTATCGACATGCTGGCGCCGCTCGCATTCAAGGCGGTCGCCGCGGCGCTCAAGCTCGGTGTTTTCGAGGCGCTTAATGCGAACGGCGCCCTGTCCCTTGCCGCGCTCTGCGAAAAGACTCGCGCCGACAGGCGCGGCATGGCGCTGCTGGCTTCGGCGCTTGTCGGCCTCGGCTACCTGCGGGGCTCGGGCGCGTCACGTTACGCGATCACCGCCATGGCGCGCCGGTGGATGCTTGCGGGGTCGGCTTCCGGCATCGCGGGAATGGCCGGGTATTTCGAGGACGCGGCCGACCGCTGGACCTATCTTGACAAATCGATACGCGCCGGGGGGCCGGCGCAGGCGTGCGACGGCTGGCTCAACGGCCGCGCCGGGGCGTGGGAGCGTTATCACGCCGGCATGCACGGCGTTGCGCGGCTGCTGGCCGGCGAAATTGTTTCCGCCGCGGCGGTGCCGACGGGTGCAAAACGCCTTATCGACATCGGCGGGGGCCACGGTCTCTACAGCGTGATGTTCTGCCGGCGCCACCCCTCGCTTTCCGCGACGGTCTTCGACTGGAAACAGGCGCGCTCTCTTGCGGAAAAGACCATCGGCGAACACGGCATGCAAAACCGGATCAGGTTTGTCGCTGGCGATTTCTTCGAAGACGACCTCGGCGCCGGGTATGACGTTGCGCTGCTCTTTAACGTGCTGCGCATCTATCCGGAAGACAAAATCCGTTTTCTCCTCAAGAAAGCCGGCGCGGCGCTCGCCGCCGGCGGCAGGTTGTTCATCGCCGACCAGTTCTCCACAAAAAAGCTCCGGGGATTTGCAAAAGTAAACGAGGCCCTGGTTCTTTTGGAACTGTACAACAGCTGCGCCGGCGCGGTGCTGTCCTCGAAGGGACTCATGGCCATGCTGCGCGACACGGAATTCGGCCGCTGCCGGGAACTGTTCCTCAAGCGAGGGCCCGGCATCAGCATAGTCGAGGCGCTGCGAAAATAATGCCGCCCGCAGCTTGCCGACCGCTGAAATCCGACCGTTGTCCCACTCGTTGCTGTCTTCCGCCCTTCATGATATAATTCATATACCGCTCGATCAAAGGGGGATCCATGAACTATCATCACGCCGGATCGTCAATTATGAGGATTGTATTGACCGCCGCATGCCTGCTCACGTCTTCCGCATTCGGCCAGTGGACCCAGTGCACCGGTCCGTACGGCGGAACGATCAACGCGCTTTTGTGCGACAGCGCCCTCCTGTACGCCGCCACCGACAACGGCGCGGTGTTCCGGTCGGTAAACAACGGCGCCCTGTGGCAATACCGTTCGGAAGGGATCGGCGCCGGCGTATCGTCCGTCCAGGCGCTGCTCAAGACGACCGGGTATCTTTTTGCCGCGGGCGCGGGCGGCATGTACCGCTCGGCGGATTCGGGCGCGACATGGGCCGAGGCCGATTCCGGCCTGTCAAGCGATCAGATGGTCACCGCGCTCTGCGCAACGGACTCCTTCCTGTACGCCGGCACCGGCGGCAACAGGATATACCGTTCAACAGACAGGGGCGCTCACTGGGCGCGGAGCGACTCCGGCATGGACAGCAGCGGCCAGGGCGTGCGGTCCATCATCGTGTACGGGAACCGTGTTTTCGCGTCCGTCCACAGCGCCGGCATCTATTGCTCCGACAGCGCCGGGACCGCGTGGACAAAGGTCAACGCGGGCCTGGCCAACCTCCAGGTGTGGTGCCTGCTCCCGTGGAACGGTTACCTGTTCGCCGCGACCAGCATCGGCGTGTACCGGTCGGACGACAGCGGCGCGGTGTGGAAGCGGCTGGATTCCTCGTGGAGCTCCATCGTGTACACGCTCGCGGCGGGGAGCGGCTCGGTTTTCGCCGGCACGCTTGACGGCGTGTACGTTTCCACCGACAGCGGCGTCCATTTCAATTGGAGCAACGCCGTGGGGTTCCGGCCTGTCAAGTCCATCGCCTCATTTGGCGCCAAGACGTGGCTGGGCACCTACTGGGACGGCGTGTGGTACAACGGCGGCACCGGAACATGGGGCGAGGCCAACAACGGCCTTACCGGCATACCCGTTCTTTCCCTGGCTTCCGACCCGGGAGCGGTGTTTGCCGGGATCGAGTACGGCGTCGCGCGTTCCACGGACCAGGGCGCCACGTGGACTCGGGCCGCGGCACCCATTCCAAACGGCGTGGCCTTCGTCGCCATGGCCGCGGGAGCCGCGGGCGCGTTCGGCGGGTGCTATTACGGTCTGTACCGTTCCGTCAACAACGGCGCGGCGTGGCAGAACATGAGCGGCGGCCTCCCGGACAAAAATATCCAGTCGCTCGCCATCGGCCTCGGCTGGACGTTCGCCGGCACCGGGGACGGGTACCTGCTGCGCTCCGCCGACACCGGCGCGACCTGGACGGGCTCCGACAGCGGGCTGCCGCCGCAAGGGATCAAGTCCGTGCTCGTGGACGGCCAGACGCTCTGGGCGGGCACGGCCGCGGGCGTGTACCGCTCCGCGGACTCGGGCAGGACATGGGGCGTGGCCGACGACGGCATCACGGTCCCGCTCAATACCTATTCGTTGATAAAAAGGAAAGACATGCTCTATGCCGGAACGTTCTCCCAGGCCGTACTCCGGGCCGCCGACACCGACACGGTCGTGTGGAAGCGGGTCGACACGAACTGGACCGACTTCGTCCCCGCGCTCGCGATAAAAGACACCGTGCTGTATGCCGCGACCACGCTCGGCGTGGCCGCGTCCAACGACGGGACCTATTGGTCGGCATGCGGGACAGGGCTTGAAAACACGCCGGTGTACAGCCTCAGCGTGCTGGGCGGCGGGCTTTTGGCGGGCACCCTCAAGCGCGGCATATGGTTCAATGCCTTTCCCGCAGTGCATGCGGCCAGGGTTTCCCCAAAAGTAATAAACGGCATTACATTTATAAGGCGCGTTGCGGACAGGATTTATATCGACAACCATGGCGCGGACGAGGCGCGTGTTTCGGTGGTAAAGGCCGACGGCAGGCAGGTGATGTCGTGCGCGATAAAAAAAGACGGTTCAATGATGCTTCCTGATTTTTCGAAATCGGGGCATGCGCATGGAGTTTATTTTGTGTCAATAAAAGTGAGGGGTGCTTGCGTGGAGGCGCAGAAAGTTGTCGTGCCGTGAATAGAGCTGGCAGCTGAAGATCGGTAGATAGTTTATTGAGCATGATTTCGTCAATCTAAAAAATATCTTATTAATGCCTTCCCGGCGGGGGAGGCTTGGAGGGTGGAATGCAAAAAGCATTTCCCTTACCGGGTCTAAGGGCCGGCGAGGCCCTTCCATGTCTTGAATTTGCATTTATTCTTGATTTTCTTCTTTGTCTATCTACCGTACCACAAACCTGCACCGAAACTCATCCCCTCCCTGCGTCAGCTTTAATATATAAACTCCCTTTGCCCCGCCCCTCCATGTCACCGATTCCATCCCGCCGGGAATTCCCTGCTCCACAAATTTTGCAACCCGCCTGCCTGACAAATCATAAATCGCCGCGACAGCGTCGCCTTTGTCTGGTGTGTAAAAATTTATAGTGACACCTCGGTTGAGTCCTCTATACGGAAGCGACGCTGTCAAATGAGTCCGGTGCCGAGAACCCATGCTTGAAATCACCGGACTATTGTCAGTCAGCACAACCGTCGTCCTTCCCGTCAAGTTGACAAACACGCGCGCAATGCCGTTCGCGTCGCCGGCGGCCTGGCCCGCGGCGGCCCCGTTGACCGTGACCGTATAGGATTGGCCCGGGGTAAGCCCGCCCACGGCAACGGTGTCGGGCCCGCCGGCGGCGTTGTAGGCGGGCTCCGCCTCCACCGTGAATATGCCCGGCGAAAAGCGCCAGGCAAGGTTGGCCGCGATGGTGGAAGCCGTCAGGGTCTTTCCCGCCGCATTGACGTAGGTCCCCCGCGTGAGCGACGCGAAAACGGGCGCCGCGCCGCGCCGCACCAGGACGTTTGACGCATCGGAAGTGACGTCGCCCGCGGTAAACGCCGAGGCGCCGGTGCGCATGGCGAACATGTCGTTAAAGCCGGTGCCTTGCACCTGCACCGCGGCGGCGCCGATTGCGGCGGGCATGCCGCAGGTGAGCGACGGCAGGCCGTTTTTCTGCGGAGTCATCACCGCCGTGATGCGCGTGGATGCCGCGGTTACTTTCGCTGAAAGGCACGGCGGCGCCGTGAGCTCGGCCGGAAGAAACGAGGTCTGCAGCGATGCGGCCGGGGGCTCCAGAAATTTTATCTCCAGGCGCATGTTGAACGAATCGGCCACAAAGAACTGGCCGGGCTGGCCGCCGCTCCAGGTTCCCGCCTTGTGAAGCCGCCAGTCGTACACGTGCTGGCCCGCGCCCGCGCCCACAAGATCGTCCATCGAGATGAGGTACGTTCCCTCGACAAATGCGATATGGCGCACGAACCGGTTCACGCCCCAGTACAGCTTCGTGGCGTTGCCGGCCGCGATGGCGCTTGCGCCCGACAGCATGATGTCGTCGAGATGCCCGCATGAATCGTAGGAAAACGGCTGGTACCAAGCGTCGCCCTCGCGGCGCTGGCCCTGCGAATCGACCACGATGGTGTTGTGGCTGCGCGTGAGCTTCGCCACCGTGGGATAGCCGTCGTCATCCGCGAGCATGCGGCCGTTCGCGTACAGCATGAAATGGTTCTGGTCAGGATGGTCGTGCGCCACGTTTGCATAGCCGGTGCCGCGCAACTGCTGGAGACGGTTGCCGCCGGGCGGACCGCACTTGAACACTAAGGCCGTTGCGGTGTCGCTCCACGATCCGCGGATGGAAAACATTTCGAGGTCGGGCCAAAAGCGGTACAACGGCAGCGACGAGTACGGCCTGGGCTGCAGCGTATCGTCGTACCAGAACAGCCCGTATATGGAGAGCTGGTACGAACTGCCCGGAAGGTCGTGCATGAGCCGCCTGAATGCCGAGTCACTAGACGCGTCCTGCGCGCGGCCGATGGGAACCATCCACGTGTCGATGTTGTCGGGCGGGCCGTCGCTCGCGTCGCCGATGCCGAAGGTGTTTTTGAACCCGGGCGTGCTCATATACAAACGGTAAAGATGGTCTGAAACGAAATGCGGTTTTCCCGCGCAGGGATCAACGCCGGTGACGTGCTGGATGAGCCCGGCCGAGGTCACCACCCAGTGGTAGCCGTAGTCCCAGTAGCCGGGCCCCTCGTGCGTGCTGCCGTCGTCGGCGAGCCAGTGGGTCACCTGCTGATAGCAACCGGTGGCGAGGTCGGCCGCGGCCTGCACGTTGACGGCCGGGTCGTCGCCGTAGATCGCGTACGCCGCGTGCGCCAGCCCGTGGATGCGGTTGTGCATGTGGTTGTTGTCAAAGTCCTCGGTCCAGTAGTTTCCGATAAAGAAAGCGGGCATGATGGTGTCGATCGAGCGCTTGAGCGCCGCGCGCAGCTCGGTTTTCTCCGACGCGGAAAGCCGGTCGTACAAGATGTCGTAGGTGAGCGCCATGCCCGAGGTGATGTCCATGGGGATGAGGTCGTCGGTGAGCCAGTCGTTGCGCCGCGCGTAATAGAGTGCCCAGTCGCGCGCCGTGTTCGCGTACCCGGTGTCGCCCTCCACGACGTAATACATGCACATGGCGAACTGTCCCCAGAACCCGAACAGGTAGTCTTTCCACGTTCCGGGCGGGTCGGGCTGAACGCCCTCGTAGCCGGCGAAGCTCTGCTTGGAATGGTCGTAGAACCACTTGCACGGCCCCTTTGCCCGCGCCTTGATCCAGGCGGTGTCCGCTTTTGTAAAGTACAGCCGCGGGTGCTGGCCGGCAAGATCCGGTCGCATGACAAAGGTGTTGGCGGGCGGCTGGGTGACGATGGAGGGGTCGGCGAGGCAAAGGCCTGCCATAATAATAAGAATGATGATTGATGAATGAAAAGGGCGCATGATGGGCTCCTGTTACTGTTTGTAAATTTTCTTATAAGATAAAATAAAAATCTGGGCGTTCCTCCGCTACGCGGCTGCGGCCGGTGAGGCCCTTCTAGCCATTCAAGATTACCGCACCGCAAACCTCCCCGAATATCCATTCTTCCCGTGCATTAACTTCAATATGTAAACTCCTTTAGTTCGTCCCTTCCAAACCAGTGATTTCGTCTCGCCGGAATTCGCATACCCCGCCAATTTTGCTACCTGCCTGCCCGACAAATCATAAATCTCCGCTTCAGCATCCCCTTTATCCGGCGAGCAGAATCTTATAATAACTCCCCGGTCGTGTCCACTATACGCGAGCGACACCGTCATCGGGGTCCGGCGCCCCGCACCCAAATTTGAAATCACCGGATTCCCGTTCTCCGGCCTTGGGCCGTACCACGGCAGCGGGGCGCCGCTTTCGTACGCGCCGAGGTCGGGGGCGCCGCCCTTGTAGTCCTGGTTGATGCCGGCGATGATGACGCCTTTGTCAATCGCGGCGCTGCCGGGCCGCAGCGTGAGACAGTGGCGGTCGTACATGCTGTCGGGGCCGAGCGAAAACAGGCTGTCGAACAGGTCCGCCTTGTCAACAGCTATGGCGTGCGTCTCGATCCCGGTCGCGGTCGCGAAAGCGGAAAGCGAGTTGAACCGCTGCGCCGGGTCGAACCATTTGAACACCGGCGCGGCGCTGTTCACGGCCGGATCGAACCCGTCGTAGTCGACGCTCGTGCGCCAGTCGGGCGTCCAGCGCTCGGGCTGTGTGCACCCGCCCGCGTCGGTGCAGGGCATGGCCTCCCAGATGTAGCCGGTGCCGCCGGCCTGCACCCACAGGTTGTTCCTTGACATTCCGTACAGAACGTTCTGGTCGAAGATGTTGAGCGTGTTCCATCCCACGAACGTGTTGTGCGCGAGCAGGAAGCGGTCCACCACGCGGTACTTGAGAAAGTAATTGCCTTCGCCCATGATCTGGTTGCGGATGAAATACCACGGCCCGCAGAACATGGGCTGGAAGCTGAGCCCGTGGTTGCGCGGGTTGGTGATGCGGTTGCACCACACGCGCACGTTGGCGTAGCCGTAGTCGGGCTCGATGCCGTCGTCCACCACGTCGAAGATGTCGTTGTTGTAGAGGTCGCAGTTGCGGCTGGTGTACGATATGCCGTCGGCGGTGCGCGTGATGCTGTTGAAGCACACGGTGTGGCCGCTGGTGTGCATGAGCTCGATGCCCTCGCCGCCGAAGTCGCCCACCACGCGCGGGTCGATCTTGTCGCCCACGATGGTGTTGTCGGCGATGTACCAATCGTCGGAGCCTTCCTGCATGGTGATGTTGTAGTTGAACCCGGTGAACGAGCAGCGCGTCACCACGTTCGCGGTGGAGCCGCTCTGGCCGACGAGCGCGTAGGTCTGGGCCTGGCTGTTGACGAACTTGAGCCCGCAGAGCCAGATGTCGTGGCCCGCGATCCGTCCGTAATCGAGCACCGCGTCGCCGTCGCCCGCCGCTTTCCAAACGATATAGCCGGGCGCGGCGCCCGGCTTGTTGAACGAGAAATTCCCGTAATTGCCCGCGTGCACGAGCACCACGTCGCCGGGTTGTGCGGCGGATTGCGCGGCGGCAAGGCCTTTATACGGGTTTCCCGCCGAGCCGTCGCCGCCGCCCGCGCCCGGCGCCACGTGGAGCGTCCGGCCGTCCGTCGGGATCGCGGGCACCGGCCGTGTCGCTATTGTCAATGTTGTGTCCTTGCCGCCGCCGTCCGGGTCGGTCATGGACAGCTTCACCTCGTAGGTGGTGGCCGAATCGAGGAACATCACGCTGCCGGCGAGCATGTCGTAGCGGCGGTCGGCCGAATCGGTGCCGTCCCACCCGCGGAAGTCGTCGCGGAACAGCGGCAGAAAATCCTTCCACGCCGCTGCGCCCTGCGCGCGGTATTGAACGGTGCAGGCCGCATTGTGGTTGGTGTCGCCGGTCACGTCCCATTCGATACCGATGGATTTTATGGTCGAATAATACCTGATCGGGCCGGGCACGACGGGGCTTGACAAGAGAGCGGCAGGGGAAAGAAGGATTGCGAGGGCGATAAAAAAATATTCTTGATGACGGGGAGGCTGACGGAGCATGGTACCTCCTGAAGCCTTGGACGTGAAGAATCTTGTATGGTTATTTTAGAAGGGATCTTACTCTGATTGTACATTATAATTAATGACCATGCATCAAATTCTTTTTGATTTTGTCCGATAAAATGTTTGATTGCTTTTTTGTCTAGACCTCACCCCCGGCCCCTTCTCCGGATCGGAGAGGGGAGAACTGCCAATACAATTAAATTGCGGAATAAAACTATTGCCGCGCGTTAGGGGCGACCGCAGGCCGTCGCTGGAGCGCGGTGCTGCCCGGCCCTCGCCGAAGGCATATAGGGGCCGTGGCAGCCCGAGCCGGGGGCGGGACGGAGGGAGAACCGACCCGAGCCCGAGGGACGAAGGCGAGGGGAACGCCCAAATCTTATTTTATTACCTATTATGAATTTCCTGCTGCTCAAACTAAAATCCTCCTTTCCCCCCGGCCTCGGCACCATCCTGCTATTATTCTTAGCCACTCGGATTGTTCTCACTCTCATCGGCGTCGTGTCGCATGTCATCATAGACCCGTATCACGGCCACGAATTCGTCTGGCACTATTCAAAACACCTGTGGCTGAACATCTGGGCGGTGTGGGACTCGGGATGGTACCTTGACATTGCGAAAAACGGGTACTCGCTCTCGCTCTTGTCGGACCTGCCGAAAAACGTTGATCCCGGCCAGACAAGCTTCGGTTTTTTTCCCCTGTACCCGATGCTCATCGCCGCCCTCGGCTTCTGGAACGGCCATTACCTTGTCGCGGGGATTATTGCCTCAAACGCTTGTCTGCTCCTTTCGGCATGGTACCTGTATAAATTGGTCTTGCTTGATTTCCCCCGGCGGGACGCTTTGCTAAGCGTCAAGTATCTTTTTTTCTTTCCAACGGCCTTCATCCTTTCAGGCGTGTTCGCGGAATCGCTCTTTCTGCTGCTGTCAATCATGTCCTTTTATTTTTTACGCAAAAAACAATGGCTGCGTGCCGGATGCGCCGGAGCTCTGCTGGGTCTGTGCAGGCCCTCTGCGGTGTTCGTGCTTCCGGTACTGTGCCTGGCATATTTCTTGGAAAAAGGATACAAGCCGAAGAACATCAGGTGGGACGCGCTTTGTCTTTTGGGAATTCCGCTGGGATACGGCCTTTTTTCCCTGTTCGGCTATTTTGTGACCGGAGACCCGTTCTACTACACCACGCTCAAGCGCGCGGCGTGGGGGAGCTATTGGGCAAACCCCTTCTTTCTGCTCGCCCATTGCCTGGTGACGAACCAGATAGTGCCGCTTGTCAACGGATGGGCGGTTGTGATCGGCGCGCTGCTTGTCGCCTTGACCTACAAGAAAGCCGGGACGGTCAATACTCTGCTCGGCCTCTGCCTTCTCATCCTGCCGCTTACCGCGGGCTACATGGTGCTGCCGGGCACGATGCGCTACATGGCATCGGTGTATCCGCTGTTTATTGCCGGCGCCCTGCTTGGCCGCAACCAGACTGCGGACACAATCCTCACCGTTCTGTTTTGTTTGCTCCAGGGATTTCTCATGGCGATCTGGTGCAACGGGTTCAACCTGATCGTGTGATGCCAAAAAATCACCGCAAAGACGCAAAGGTCGCAAAGAAGAGTTACCTGAGGACTTGCCCTTCACAAGCCAACTTTTATTGTTGCGTTCTTTGCGGTGGAATTGTCCGAGCTATTGCGGAGAAAACGCGCCCGCGCTGTCGAGCCAATTAAAGGTCGAAATGAGCAGGTTCGTGTCGAGCACGCCGGGCGAGTCGACGAAGCGGCTGAAAAACCCGGCGATATCAGCGGAATTCCCTTCCTGTAGCACTGCCACGAATTGCCCTCTTGTAAAGGCCTTGTGGTCGTACCGCGAGCAGAGCACCCCGGTCTTCGAAAGCAGGGTCTGGCCGCTTCCGCTTGCCTGCCGCAGCAGTTTGTCAAGGATCATGTTTGCCTGCTTGCCTTTTTCATATACCAGGCCGATGCAGTTGGTCGCGGTGTCGGTGGCGTAGAGGTTCTGCCGCACATACGGCTGGGACAGGCTGACGGTTTGCGTGACGACATTTGCGGATAGATCGGTGGTCATGAGCTTCCGCAACTGCTGCCGGTCGGTGAGCATGCCGAGTTTGTAGGCAAGCAGGATGCCGAAGTAGGACGCGGTGCCCTCCTTCCACCAGGGATCGCCGGTCTCGCCGGTGCGGATGCCGACCCACTCATGAACGCATTCGTGCGCCACGATGCCGGGGATCCACTGGATGGGGTCGGCGCCCGCCGTGTACCTGAGAAAAAAAGAATACGTTCCCTCGAGCCCGCTGCCCGAATCAACGATGAAAACGGACTTTTGCGACTCGTGCGGGGGGAAGCAGCCGAGGCACAGCCGGTCAACGGCGCTGAACGTGGAACACGTTACCGCGGAAAACGGCGCCGGCACCGCGTTTGACGAAAGGGAAATAATCGACAGGCCGGACTGGAGCGGCGGCGCGCAGGTGATGTCGAGGCCATTCACCGCAAACTGCAGAAAAAGAATCTCATAAGGGGACCGCAGCGCCGTTCGGGCGTCTCCCGCGCCGGTCACCGTGCCGAGGCCGCCGCCATCCACGGAAACATACGCCTCCACCGGATGCCGCCACAGGCCCACGTCGTCAGACGCGTACCGCGGAAGGCAGAAAATGTACTGCCCCCGGTAATATCCCATGTTGCCGGTGCGGCCGGGGAGCATGGTGTTGTAGTTCGGCGAAGGGCTCGGCGCGTACGGAAAGGTGACTTCGTAGTCTATGGTGAGGTCTTTAAGCGAGGCGGGGAGTGAAAGCTGCTGCACCGAATCGTTGTCCCAGGGAATGCCGCCCAGTTTTTTGGCAACGGCGGTGCCGTTCACGGCCAGGCCTTGGATGTTGTCTTTTGTCAAAACAATCACGGGGTTGTCGGCCGCGAACGGCGGGAACAGGATGCGCACGCTGTCGGATCCGGAAAAATGCCGGAGTTCCGCGTGGACGTGAAGGGAGTCGAGGGTGTAAAAGGTCACCGTATAGCTGAGGTCGGGCCCGGATGCATTCTCCGGAGGGCGCGTGGGGCCCGAACAGCCACACAGAAAAAATGCCATGACCGGAATGATCCATTGCAGGAAACGTAGTATGTCGTTTGTCAACAATGAATCCTTGGGTCTTTTTGCCGCTGATGGCGATTCGAACCACATGGTGATACTGCTAATCAAATTATTACCGAGAGCATAAAACCTTTACACATGAACTTGCAGCCGACCGTTCACCCTGGGCAAAAATGAACAATCCGGCCTAAACCTGCATTTTGTCCCGTCCCACCTTAACCGGCGTCAGGCCGGCCAGGTCGCCGATCACGTTCACCAGCTCCGTGTTCGCCGGAACCACGACCTTTGCGTTGTCCTGCAGCGAGCTCTGCACCACCTCGAGGCGTTTAAGCACCTGCGCGTTGCCAGTGAAATATTTGTTCGCCGCCTCGTTCACCAGTCGTATGGCCTCCGCCTCGCCCTCGGCCTCGAGGATGCGCGCCTGCTTGATGCCCTCGGCCTTTTTGATGGCGGCCCGTTTTTCGCCGTCGGCCGAAGTTTCGGTGGCGGTCGCGTAGTCGATCGCGGCGAGCTTCTCGTTTTCGGCCTTCACGATCTTGTTCATGGTCTCCTGCACGTCCTTGGGCGGGTCGATCTCCTTGAGCTCGGTGCGCACGATGTCGATGCCCCAGGTCTGCGTTTCCTTGATGAGCACCTTGTGCAGATCCTCGTTGATCCTGCCGCGCTCGCTGTTGGCCGACTTGAGCGTGAGCGTGCCGATGATGTTGCGGAGCGTGGTCTTTGCGAGCGCGACGATCTGCAGGTTGACGTTGTTCACGTTATACTGCGAAGCCTTCACGTTCTCCTCGTCGGCCTTCACCTTGAAATACACCTGGGAATCGACCACGGCGTTGAGGTTGTCGTTGGTGATCATCTCGCGCGGCCCCGAGTCCACCATCTGCTCCGTGACATTGACCTTGAACATGCGTTCGATGAACGGGATGATCCAATGGAACCCCGGCATGGCGAAACGGTTGTATTTGCCCAGCCGCTCGATGAGTCCGCGGTAGGTGGGCCGGACAATGCGTATGCCGTTAAAAAATACGATGATGAAAAAAATGACGAGGACGGCTGTCCAGAAAGAATGAATGGCGTCCATCATGGCCCCCTTAAAAAGGTGTGCATTTTGAAAAAGGGTTTTTGCATTCGATTCAGACATTCAATTATACCATCGGGGATAGTGAAAGCGTCCAACTTAAAATTAATGGAGCCTCCCGGCTTCGCAGCCCGCAACGGCGGCATAAAAAGTACACTCTTTTATTTCCTCCCTCGGGCATCATGTAATATTTTTTCAAATGTACCCGTCTAATATGGAGGGCGTCATTTCATACCTCACCTTTATCAAGGGGCTGGCAAAATGAGAATACTGAAAATCCTTTTTATCACCGCCGCATGCGGAGCGGTCTCGCTGGTCCACGCGCAGACGCAGGTGGACGAGCTCATCAAGCTCAAACAGTCGGGCGTGGACGACGATGTCCTCATCGCGTACGTCCAGAGCGCGCCGCCGGGTCCGGCGCTCAACGCCGACGACATCGTGGTGCTGAGGGGCGCCGGGATATCGAACGCGGTGATCGCCGAGGCGCTGCGGCACGCTCATGCGAAGCCGCCCGCCGGACAGAGCGCCGTCGAAAGCACGGCGCCCCAGCCGCAGGAAAACGTGGATCAGACCGAGTTCGAAGAGGCCCTCAACCCCTACGGCTCATGGGTATGGATCGACGGCGTGCGCTACTGGCGGCCAGCCGCCGAAGTGGGCAATCCCGGCTGGGCTCCTTATATGTCAAGCGGCCACTGGGTATATACCGACCTCGGCTGGACATGGGTCTCCGATTATCCCTGGGGCTGGGCGCCGTTCCATTACGGCAGGTGGCTGCACCACGGCACGTACGGATGGGTATGGTGGCCCGACGTGACCTGGGGGCCGGCCTGGGTGCGGTGGCGCACGGGCGACGAATACTGCGGCTGGGCGCCCCTGCCGCCGTTCACAGTTTTCGTGCCGAACCACGGGTTCTTTTATCACGGCCGCTTTGTGCCCGACGATTTTGAATTCGGTCTCGCGGCCAACGATTTCTTCTTCGTGCCGTCCCGGCACTTTTGCGACAAAGACGTGTTTGCCTGCCGGCTTGACATACGGCAGCGCCACATCGCCTATAAAAAGACCGTTTACATCAGGGACAACTACGCGGTCAACAACGGCCGCGTCATCGGCCGCGGGCCGTCGGCGGACTTTGTCGCGCGCGTCACGCGCACCGTGGTCAGGCCCCTCGCGGTGGAGACGCGCGTCGTGGAAAAAACGGGCCCGCATTTCCGCGGGATTACCGTTTCGGCGGGAAAACTGGTGGTTGAGCGGCCGCGTGTCGCGGTAAAGGTGCCGCTGGCGTCCCCGCCTTCGGGCTCAAAGGCAACGAATCCTCCGCACCAGGAGCGAGCAGCGGTCAATGCACCGAGGGATGAGGGCAGGCCGAACCGGCAGGACGGAAACGCGGTGGAAAAAACGACGGAGCGAAAATCACCGGATGCCAACGCCGCGCCCCGGCAGAACGAGAAAAAGCAAGAGGGCAAGGACGAAGGGGACAGGGAGCATCGGGACCGCTAATCATGCCCCGTCCTTCCATTTTGCTTTTCGCAATTTTTCCACTGCTGCTATTTGGTTGCGTTGCCAACCAGATCGCTACGCTCCAATCCGGCACGAACATCAATGACGTGCGCAAAAGCCTGGGCAGGGAGAAGGACGTCATCAATTATTCCGACTACATTCTTTTCGCATACGAAACCGAAGATCCCGAGAACTACACTGTATTCAAATTTGTCAATGGTTCTCTTGCGGCGCAGGAGGTCGTACCGAAGTGGGTGGTGAAAGTCATCAACAAGTCCGAAAGTTCCGTAAAAACGAGCGTGCGCGATTACTGCGCCGCGGCGCGGACGCTCCAAAAGCAAAAATTGAACAAGGCCGCCTATGCGTTGATGAGAACCTATTTCGAACAAAATCCCGATTCGGGAATGGCCCTGATCTGCCTGACCCAGCTCTATCTCAACGATTCCCTTTTCGACAGCGCCGCGGCTGTGTACGACAACGCGCTTATGCAGGAAAAAAGGGAAAACGCGAGGTCGTCGCTGCAGAACAACAAGTTGGCGCTGTTCATCCGCGCCCGGCGATTTCAAAAAGCCGAAGACCTGGGCAAGGCCCTGCTTGCCGATTCAACAATGCCTTTCAAGCAGGGCATGCATTACAACATGGCCTGCATGTATTCGCTGCAGAATAAAAAAACCGAGGCGATACGGGAGCTTAAAGAGGCTTTCAACGCCGGGGATAAAGGCTTTACAAGAAAGCAGCTCGATCATGACAAGGACCTGGACAATATCAGAAAAGAGCCGGGGTATGTGGAGATTTACAAGAGGTTACCGACGGGAAAGTAACTACAATAAATCAAGAAAAGTTTGTGGGGGAGGTTTCCCCCTCGCTCCGGCCCGGTCGTGCTCCAACATTTCCTAACTATTTCGTTCCCGTAAAGCACGCCCGGTCCTCCGCTCCCCCCTCCCGGGTGCGGCCGGATACCGACGGCGGCGAGATTCACACATCCGTTGGGCGCACCCGCGGGGAGCGGCGGATTTTTTGGTGCCAAATCGTTTATAATCACCAAAAAATATTTTGGACAGCGGGCGGAGGGGATGGTCATGAGGTATCCTCGGGGCGGTTGAGGTATGCGTCTGTCAAAAACCCATGTGCTCCGTCAAGTAATAATAATGTAATATAACGAGAGATTGACAGAAAAGACGGAAGAAACATCATCCTTTTTGCATCTTCTTCGCCATGCGCTGCAGCTCGGAAACGGCCTTTTTGTTGTATTCGTGGTCCGGGTTGCCGCGCAGCGCGGTGCGCAGCTGCCACCACGAATCGAGCGCCTCCTTGTAGGTCTGCTCCGTGGGGCTCGCGTCGAACTCCGCGGTGGCGCACAGCGCGGTGTAATAGTACACCTCCTGCTTCAGCAGGTCGTAGTCGATGAAGGCGTGCGGGAGGTTCATGCATTGCGAAAGCAGCTTTTTGCAATCGTCGTAGCGCTGGTTTTTAAAGGCAAATTTCGCCTTTGCAAGCAGGAATTCCCCGTCGCCGATATTGTTGCTCTCGAGAAACTGGGCGAGCCGCCCCGTGTTCTGCGTCTTCTCGAGCGCGCGCAGCTTGAAGATGAGCGCCTGCGCCGTGTGCGCCTGCTCCTGGGAGAGCATGTCGTAGAGGCCGAGGATGGTCTGGTAATTCTTGGCCTTGAGCTCGTTTTCCATGATCACAAGGAGGTCGTCGGTGCCGTATTTTTCCTGCAGCAGCTCCACCTGCGAGGCGGCCTTTGCCGGTCTGGGCGCAGGCTTTTCTTCCGCCGGGCGGGCCGATGTCTTGACTGAAGGGAATTCTTTTCTGTGCGCCGGCATTGCCGCCGGTTCGGACACCGAAGGTTTTGCCGCGGCAAGCGTCTCGGCTGGCGAAGGCACCACCGGTTTCGGAACGGGCACGGTGACGCTGGGGACGCGGGCGGCCGCCCTGCGGTCCATGAAAAGCTTGTATTGCGGCCACAGGTACCGGTATCCGGCGGCGCCAAGCAGCGCCACCACGAGCGCCGCCGCCAGCGGCTTCCACGGGAAGCGCCGGCGCTCCGCCGCTACCACCTTTTTTCCGCCCCCGATGGCGATCTGCGCCGCCATGACCTCCTCGGGGGTCCTGCCGGTGATGTTCGCGTGTATCTTGTGCAGTTCGTCGAGCAGGGCGGCCGCGGAGGGCACGCGGTTCGCGGGGTCCTGCTCCATGCATTTGTAAATGATGCGGCGCAGACGGCCCGGAAGCCTGATGTGGTATTCCTCGAGGGGCTTGAACTTGTTTTTTGTTTTGTCGGCGATGAGCCTGGGAAAACTCGTTTGCGGGAACGCCACGATGCCCGTGACGACCTCGTACATGGTTACGCCGAGCGCGTAGAGGTCGGTGGTTTCGTCGAGCTTTTTTTTCTCGAGCTGCTCAGGCGCCAGGTACTGCAGCGTTCCCGCGACCAGGCCGTCCATGGTGTGGAACGAGACGTCGGCGGGCCGCGCGATGCCGAAGTCCATGAGCTTGACGATGCCGTTGTTGCAAATCATGATGTTGGCGGGCTTGAGGTCGCGGTGGATCACGCCGTGGTAGTTCTTGCCGTAAATGGAGCAGTCCTGGTTGTGCGCGTAGTTGAGCGCCCGGCAGATCATGATGCCGATGGCGGTGCAGACAGAGGGGGGCAGCGCACCGCGCTCGGCGATGAGCTTGTCGAGGCCGATGCCGTCGATTTTTTCCATTTCGATGTAGGGCAGGCCGTTCCATTCTCCCACGCCGTGGATTTCCACGATGTTGGGATGGCTCAGCTTTGCGCTGATTTTTATTTCGGTCTGGAAGCGCTGCTGCACTGTCTCGGTGGCGCCTGGGTTGATGATTTTTACGGCGCGGTACATCTCGAGCTGCGCGTTCCATATTTCGTAAACCGCGGCCATGCCGCCCTGACCCAAAAGCTTTGTGATGACTCCTGAGCCAAGCGGAATCTGCTGCTTGCCGTCGGGCAACGGTACAGGGGCCACCGCACCGGGCATCGTTGCCATATTTTTCACGATGATATGGTTTTCGCGATTGTCCATAGAAATAAAGCCATCCCATTATTCCCTGAAACCGCGGGTGGCAGCAGGGAAAAACATTCAATTACGTATAATATCTAATTATATAGTACCGGATATTTTTTTTCCTTGTTTTTTTTTGCAGGTGGATGCTGGCTTTTCCTGCTTGATAACAGTTGGCTTTTTCATTATTTTAAGACCGGGGAAACACCTGAAATTTTTAATGCATTTTCCGGTGACAAAACCTATGCTGCCGGAAAATGTGGGACGCGGTGCACTTCCTTTCTAAAACGCTTAAACATATTGTCCTAAAAAGGGGGAGAATGCATGTCGTTGATAAATTCCAAAATTAATCTTGTGAACTCAGTCATTGTTATTACCGGAATAACGCTCTTGTCCATTGCCGCTCCGGTGGGTGCCGCGGTTACCCTTACCCAGGGCACCATCAACTACAATCATGGAACCGTCAATCTCAATCCCGACCACACCCTGGGCAGCGGCGGCGGCAGCATTCCCACCACGCTCCCCACGCTCGTGCTGGAAAACGAGTATATTCGGGTCAAGGTGGTTCCGAGTTACGGCGCGCGCGTCATTTCTCTCTACTACAAGCCGTCCGGCCACGAGGAACTGTGGGCCGACCCCAATGCCGTGGTGATGTCGATGAGCTCGTTTTACTACAACTGGCTCATGGTGTGGGGAGGAATATTCCCCGCGTGGGGCGCGCCCGAGCACGGCAAGTACTGGTTCCTTCCGTGGGATTACAGTATTGTCAAGCAGACGAGCGACACGGTTTCCATCGCGATGTACATGACCGATTCCATTCCCTGGCGGCCAAGTTATTCGAGCGGCCATTCGGCGTACGGCGCCACGGGCATCAAGTGCACCTTCATGGTGACGCTCGTATCCGGCATGACGGGCATCGCCGTTGACGTGACGCTGGTCAATCCAAGCGCGGCCTCGGTTGGAACCGAGTACTGGACCTGCACGACCGTGTCCCCCGGCAGCGTGCCCACCAACCTTACGCTCACCGACGGCGCGCAGATGATCATGCCCTGCGACACCATCATCATCGTGCCGGGGTACGACGGCCTGAGGGCGCAGGAGACGCCGGTGACCGGCGACTGGTTCCTGTTCAACAAGCTCCGCTGGTGGAAGAACTGGGTCGAGCAGGGCATTCTCTACGCCTATCCGAAAAGCAACCTCTGGGGCATCATGAACCACACCCCGGCGAGCCCCGAGGCGATCATGCGCATCTGCGACAACAAGACGACGTTTTCCTGCAAGATCTGGACCTGCGGGTACGGCGGCCTGCCGTACTGGGAGCCGTGGGCCGGCATCTCGGACCAGTTTTACCATAAAGCAACGTTCGCCGCCGGCGAGACAAAGGCGTGGCATGAGTTTTTCTCGCCCTCGCTCGGCCTCGACAGCGTCACGCACGCCTCCGACGACGCCATGGCCAACCTCACGACCCCCAAGAGCAAATACGACGGCAGCGTGGACGACAGCGTGCGGGTGACGGCGCAGATGTTCCTCACGAAGCCGGCGCGCCAGGTCCATGCCGTTCTCACGCTCGACGGCGGCGGCCTTTCGCAGAGCCTTTACGATGCAACGGTATCGCCGGATTCGACAAAGGGGAACAGCGCCAGGGTTTCCATCGCCTGCAAGCAGGTGTACAACAGCGCAACCGCGCTGACGCTGAAAATTACGGATCTGCAGGGCAAACAGCTCCTCAACGCGGTCAAGCCGCTTTCCTTTGTCAATTGCGCCGCGACCGGCGTGTTTATGGGCGTTTATCCGCAGGGCATGGTAGACAGGAATTACGGGAAAATTGCGGTTTATACGGTGAGCGGGAAGTGCATCGGCGTCTGCACAGACAAGGCCGAGCTTGAATCGATGGCCCTGGGCTACGGAACGTACCTGATTCGCTACAGCAACGGCGTCATGCAAAAATATCTGAGATCGGCATCAAAATAAATTTTCCTTTGTTTCGGAAGATTTCAAACCCCTTCGCTGGACAAGTGCAAGGGGTTTTTACTAGAAGAAAACTTTTCGTCTATTACTTGTCAGTCAACAGCTTTCGCGGGCGAAGTTTCCCCCTTGGGTGCAGTGTTCTGTATGGATACCTTAGGAAAAATGAATTTGAGACGGATGTTTACAAGAAAAGCATATAGGATGATGTTTCGCGCCAGTGCGGAACTGGAGGGTGAGCAAGTGCGAATTGTCACTTTGTTCCCTGAGGTGAGGTAGTTGCGCTTCGCGTCTTTATTATGTCGTTTGCCTCATGCCAGCTACCAAATCGTCCGGTCGTCGAGTAGCCGCACTTTAGCGTGGCGTATCGAGACGCGGGCGGCCCCGCAACGAGGCGAACAGCCGAGCCCAGAAGGAGGAACGGTGCCGTGACCGGCAGGCGCCATGAATTGACTTGACTGATTGGAAATATCTTCATGCAGGCCGGAAAAATCATTTCATCACAACGATTTCTTTTCTGTAAGACGTGTTTCGTGCCGAGAGAAACGCGAAATACGTGCCCGATTCGCATCCGGTAACGTCCCATTTTATCGAATTTATCTTCGCCGAAATGGCCTTGGAAAAAACACATTGTCCTCTCAGGTTGTAAATATGCAGGACAAGCGGACCCTGCAAGGTGAAAATCGACGATGCAATGAAGAATTGTGTGAAACGGCGCGCCGGGTTCGGGGAGCATGAGAATGCCCCCTGCGATGACATAGAGGAATTCATCCGGGGAAGAACGGGACTGGGGAGCGGCCGGGGCAGCCGGTCGGCGAACGGATATTTGCAAAATGCGACGAGGTCGCCGCGCTGCTGCGCGGAAAAGGCGAGCACCGCGGTCTTCGCTTTTTTCGCCTCTCCGTCGTGCCACAGCACCGCCTCCATGATGCTTTGGGCCCGGCCGTCGTGGAGATAACTTTCCCTGCCGCCCGCATCGCCATTGAATCCGATCCCCCACAGCGGCGGCGTACGCCACTGGCTGCCCGACGCGTTTTCCTGGCTGTAATCGTCGGCAAGGCCGGCGCCCATGTCATGGAGCAGGAGGTCGGTGAACGGCTGGATCTCAAGGTTGTTGAGTTCGGGAAATTGGCTTGATGTTCCGGTGTGCATCGCCGGCACATGGCATTTGACGCAGCCCGCGTTTTCGAAAAGCGCTTTGCCGCGGATGGCCGAGGAATCCTGCCAGTTGCCGCGCGGCGGCGGCACGCACAGGGCCGCATACGTCAGCAGCAGGGCGAGACCGCTGTCGGAAAGTTCCGCGCCGGCAGCGCCGCCGCTGTCCGCGGGAAAATAGCCGCTGGTGAGTCCGATGCACCGGTTGGCGAGGTATGCAATTTCGCCCTTGAGGCTGGGGACCGACGCCTTCCAGCCGAACCTGCCGAGCTTTCGCACGCCGTCAACAGGGTCTATCGCGTAATTCGCACGGCCCGAAATCCCGTCGCCGTCCCGGTCGCTCGAGTCGGCGCGGACCAGGATGCTGTCTTCGGGCACCGCTTCGAGCAGTCCCGCCCCGCAAACCAAGGGGCTGACGCGGTAGGAAAAGACGACGGTGCTGTCGAGAGGCCCCTTGGTCATATTGACAAAAGAGACAGCCGGCTTGCGCAGGGTGTAGGCCTCGCCGTCGCTAAACGTGCCGTTCACGGGGGTGTACGACACCTTGACCTGGCCGTCCCCCGCGGCGCCGCTGGCCGCCTTGCATTGCAGCACGTCCCCGTAGACCGGGTGCGGCGCGATACCGCCCTGCTGCCGCACTCCCAGCAGCACCATGGCCTGCAGGGAATCTCCCGCGCTGTCGGCCGTGTGGCCCGCGCCTGCTTGAACGTGGCATTCATAGCAGCTCGCCTGAAGATAACCGGGTCCAAGGCTGCCGGCGGCGTAAAAGGGGCTCTTGTCAACAGGGGAAATCACCTGGCTTCCGTTGCAGTCCGGGTCGCTGGGGAAATTTTTCAGGTTGCCCGTTTTCCAATCGGTGTCGAACAGCGCCTTGCCCGAAAGGAAATCAGGCGACCTGCCCCAGCCCGCGTTGACGCAATGCTGGGTGAAACCGTAGCTGGGCTGGGTGATGTAGCTTATCGACGCGTCGCCGGCCGGGTTGGCCCAGGGGTGCTGAAACCGCTGCCCGAGTTTTCCGCTCCCCACATAGTAACGGTTGAGCGCCGTTGTGTAACTGCGAGTCCCGGCCGGATCAGTGAGGAGGAGCTCGAAATCGACCAGCTCGCCGACCGACACCGCGGCAACCGTGGTGGTGTACCATTGGACGCTCGGACCGAACGGCGACCCCGAGGGGAATTTCGGGTCGGGCCCGGTGTGCTGGTTGATGAGGAGATTTGCAGCGCCCATGTTCAGCGCGAACTCGGCGCGTACGCATATCGAATCAACCACGCTGTGATTGAACGCGTGGAATTCGAGCGCGGAACTGTTCATGGCGGGAAACACGGCGAACTCGATGCTGTCACCGTAATCCTTGAAAGACAACATATACGCCGTGTTCGTGAAATAAGCGTTGGGAAAATTGTCCGACCGGTACTCGTTCTCGTGGCGGTCCCTGAACCGTCCGCTCGCCGTCACGGTGAGCGGCAGTTTCGGCGAGGGCGTAAAAGGCTGCCCGAGAATTTTAGTGAACCATTTGGTGTCGTCGGAAAAAGTCCCTGTTCCGACAAGCGGCGAGCAGACAAGGGTGTAGTAAAAGTCAATCTGTGTATAGGCCGGCGCCGGCACGGTCGCGGTGTAATAGTCGCCGGCTTTTGTCATGGCAACGGTGACAAGCGGCGCGTTGCTTTTTATATAATTAAGCGAGACACCCGAAATAACGGCCTTTTCGTCCGAGGATTTGAACGGGAAATATTTGAACACGGCGCCGGAAGCGTTCTCGGAAACGTCCTGGGTGAAAAAATTTATATGGACAAAATTGTAGGTGACCGCCGGAGCAATAGTGAAAAATGAACATGCGAGGATGCATGCAGGAAGGACGGCTCTTTTTGTTTTCGACATGGTCCGCACCGGATAAGCGATCGAACGGTTTTTTCAATACAAAAAAAACCAAAAAGATCCGCCCCCCCGGTGTTAAATATACGCTATTAGGACGGGGTTTACCAAAATTCATGAAGCGAGCATCTCGTACCATAAGATCTGGGCGTTACCCTTCCTCGCATTGTTATGCGAGGAGGGGTCGGCCGTCCTTCCGGTCCACCCCTTCGGGTGCTTCTCCCTCGTCAGGGATTTCCAAGGGTCACAAGGGTCGTCGTCCTTCGGCTCGGGCAGCACCGCGCCCCTGCGCGGCCTCCAGTCTTGCCTAACGCACGGCAAAAAATAATCTGCCGTAGTTCAAATATTTTGCTTACGAATATGGTTGCGGAAGCTGCTATCTTCAAAAAGAACACTTGACTTATAATAATTATATTGCAGTTCGTTAAACGATGCAGAAGCCGCGGAACGCCCAATTTTTTAGTAAATTTTTAAACGGCGATAGGTAAAAATAAAAGCGGGCATTCTCCGCAAACGGGAAGAGGTTATGGCCGACGCCGCGCACCGGTTGGGGTGTCACGCCGCCGACAATTTGCGTTATAAGAATGCCCGCTGATGTATTTTGGAAAAACCAAGCGGCTGGAGCCTTTATGCGCAGTCTGCAGGAGACCCCCCTCTCTGCAAAAACGGCATTTACACAGGTAGAATCCGTGTTCAGCTCCAGACCGCTTGGTTATTATAGTGCCTTTTCCGGCGCGTTCCTCACTTTACAATTGAGACAAGTTTCTGGTCCGGCCGCTGGTTCTCGTACGACAGCTTCACCCAGTCGTCCGAACGGGCGGCCTTCGAAATGTGTATTTCGTCGCAATAGCCGAACAGGTATGCCCCGTCGTACCCGAAAATGACCCGGTCCTTGGGGTTGTCGGGACAGGCCGCAAACGTGTTGGATTCCACGCCGGTCTTCACGCCGTCGATGAAGAACGACGCCGTTTTCGAGGCCTGGCTCCATGAGAAAACGAGATGGTGCCATTCGTTGAGCGACAGCGCCGCGTCCGAAACGGCGGCGCCGCTTCCTTTTCCGCCGAACGACGGATGCAGCCCGCTTGAATCAGCCGCCGCGTCGCCGAGGTACAGCCGCTTGGCGCAGGAGTCCTGGGCGATGGCGGTGTCTTTCGACACGATGACACAGCGCTCCCGGCGCGGGTTGAGCCACAGGGCAATGGTGAAGTCGTTTGCGGCCATGGGGAGAATCTGTTTACTTACCAGAATGTAATCCGTGCCGTTGAAGTCACGGCCCGCGCCCGCGATTCCGGTGCGGTCAAGTGCGGTCATGAAATTCGCGCCGACGGCGTTGTTCTGCGTGGCGTCCTTGAACGGCGCGGACCCGGCCTCCTCGAGGTGATACACGCCGGAAAAGCCGAAGCCCGTGTCGAACACGGCGCTGCTTTTTGACGCGCTCGTTTTGCCGGAAAATCCCCATGTCATGGTGATGAATTGGTCGGACGAGCCGCCGAGCACGGTGTCGACGGAGACCCAGAGGGCGGCCTGCTTGAGCGCGGTGTCCCATTGCGCGATTTCGTAATTGAGCGGCGTGCCGTCCGCCTTTGCGAACCGGACGTCCCCGCCGTCGGGCCGGAACTTCGAAAAGTCAACGTCCGCCGCGGAGAGCCTCACCAGCAGCGGGAAATGCGTCACCGCGTTCTGGACATTCGCGCCCGTCGCCGACGTGTTGATGACGAGTTTTGCGGAGAAGATCAGATACGTTGTATCCTTTGGAATTACCGTGACGTTGCTCTTGAGCGTATCGGCCGGCGCGCCAAGGTTTTTCATCATGATGGCGGGAATGCTTCCCGGCGGCACCGAATCCAGCACCACGGAGGTGGCGGACGCGGGAACGCTCTTCAAGCACGTTGTTCCCGGAATGTAAACGGCCGCGCCCGACGCGCCGGCCGGGGTCCCGAGCGCGACGACCACGGTGCCGGACGGCTTGAGCGTGCCCGTCGAGACGGTGACGGTATCTTTCTTTTTGCATTCGATGCCCGTGATGAGCAGGGAGGTTCCGAAAACCGGGTTGTTCGCCATGATGTTGTAGGTGCCGGGCGCCACGCTGGCGAACGAATACGATCCGCCGGCGTCGGTGGTGTCGCGGGTGATCTTTTTTTCCGCGGTGTCTGTCGCCGGGTTGAACCCCGCCGGGATGAGCAGCACGTGCGCGCCGGCCGCGGGCGCGCCGGCCGTGTCGATGATTGCGCCCTTTACTTTTGCGTTTTCGGATGAGCTGGTGCCGCCCGTGAGCGTCACGGCGGTGCACAGGCACCAGCAGAGGCATGCGGCCGCGCACAGGGCGAAAAACAGCGCTCTCATACCGTTTTCCCCTTGTCGTGCGTGCCGATGTTCGAGACGTCCTGGCTGAGCGGGAAGATCTGGAAGTTGAACTGGTACACCCTGTTGCTGTTCTCGTCGCGGTTGACAATGGAGATCACGCGCTCCTTGAACGCCGCGAGCTCGGCGAGCAGCACCTCGTAGCAGGCCTCGGAGATGCCCATGGTGATGCCCGAAATATTTCTTGTGTCGGGCGGCAGCGATTCGTTGGAGTCGCGGGCGAGCAGGAGCATGGTGCTGTTGAACGAGCGCCGCGCCAGCGACACCACGTCGCTGCCGCTCGTGATGGCCGAATTCACCTGCCGGTAGGCGCCGTTCTTCTGTTTCTTGATCAAGTTGAGCCTCAGCAGCAATTGGACCGCATTCTTGGCGTCGCGCGGCGAAATGGCGGGCCGCAGGCTTTTCGCAATCAGCTCCCAGTTGTCGCGGAAATCGCGCAGGCACACGAGCTCCCGCACCGCGCTGTTGTACCACTTGTCGAAATAAATATACTGGTCGGCGGTGAGACGGTGCTCGTTCACGTAGTCCATCATCGACAGCATGACGCTGTAATGCTCCTGCTTCTCGTACGCCATGGTGGCCTGGTTGAACTGCACCAGGTGGCGGAAGAACACGGCCTCCTTCTTGTTGAGGCTGAGCGCGAGGATGAACTTGTCCATGGTCTGCAGGGTGAGGTTGCGCTCGCCCTCGATCACCTGCTTGAGGAACACCGGCGACTTGATTCCCGCCTTGTTGGAAAAGTAGCGGTATGAGAAGAAACGCGTGGTGCTCTTTTTCTCGTTGTAGTAGTCGAGGAGGAATTTGCGGTAGTCAATGTATTTGAAGATCTTTTCCATATAGGATAAATTTAACATATAATAAGGAAAAAGAACACCATAAAAAAGCGGGGAAATATGATTCTGTATTCAGTATGTATACAAGGGGGATTGTAAGGAATTGATTTAAAAAGGGATGGAAATTAGACAGGAGTTTTTTAGATGATGGTTTGAGTACAGAGATCGGGACGGACTTTATATCATTTGAAAATTCATTCTCGATCAATCTACTGCAACAAATTAATCATGACAAGGAACCAACCATAAAAAGCCTCCCGGGGGAGGTTGAAGGGCGGTGCAATCGCATTTTCCTTGGCGGGTTTAAGGGCCGGCCAGGCCCTTCCATATCTTGAATTTTATTTTTATCGACTCGAATAAATATCAGAAATACATCGTCACCCGCATCATATAATACCAGTCCCACGACCGCGGCACCATGTCGGTGTACTTGACAAATGAGGGCGGCCCCGGCGTATACCAGTTGCGGGGCGTGTGGTCGCTCGCCGCGGCCGCGCTGATGCGGAGGAACCTGCCGAGCCTTCGCGAGGCGTAGATCGACCATTTCCAGTCGTCGTCGGTCTTTGCCATCGAATCGTTCCAGCTTGCGTAGCTCAGCCCCGCCGAGCTGCCCGTGTACGGCACGGGCGAACCGTCTTTCCACATGAATTCCTGGGAGTTCCAGTACGGGTTTCTGAAATACTCGACTTCCACGGAGAGCACGTCGAGCAGCTTGAACGTGGGAACGTTGAGGCCGCCCATGACCGGAATCCGCTGCCTGACGTTGGCGTACCATCCGGGATAATCCTGGACGCCGAGGACCGCGGCCTCGCCGTACAGCTTCAGGTCTTCGGCGCCCAGCAGCCGCAGTTTTCCGGCAAACGTCTCGGCGAGCGCGCGTATGTCGAAGGTGGCGCGCGCCATGAGCTTGACTCCCGAGAACGTGTACCGCGTCGTGTCGCCGGTGTTCGGGTCAACATAGCCGACCCACTGGTCGAGGGTGGGATGGTAGTTGGTGTCGAGCGCGGGCGTGGTCTTGAACCTGTCCAAGACGATGAGCCGCGCAGCCTGCACGCCCGCGCCGACGGTGAACGCGGGATGGGGCATGTAGGTGGCGATGTAGGAAAGGTTCAGGTCGTGGAGCGGATACATGTCGAGTTCCGAATTGAGGATGAGGTCCTGCCTGAGCAGCCCGAGCGCCTTCAGGGAATAGCCGAGGTGCAGGCCGCCGAGTTTTGGTTTGTCAATTGAATTTTCGAACCCGGACATGATAACGGCCGGATAGCAGTTGCTGCGGAACATATATTCGCCGAGGTTCGTGGACTGCGGGTTGTATTTGAACGGAAAATAACCGAACTCGATCTGCGCCGTGTCGCCGGCCGCAAGGAGCCCGGGTCTCAGATACTGCATTGAGGCGTCGAGAAGCGTCGCGGTGAACTTCTTGGCCGTGAGTTCAGCGGTGAGAAAGTTTTTCTGGCGCACCGTGGAGACGTTGGCCGCGAACCCGACATGCAGACGGCCTTCCAGTCCGGGCAGCACCTGCCGCGAGAGCCTGAGTCCTCCTTCAAAATTGGCGAGCCATTCTCCCTGGAACGGGTAGTCGTAGCCCGTTTCGGTCGCGGACGACACCACCTGTCCTATGGTGGTGCGCGCCCACATCGACAGCGCCAGCGACGGGATTGAATCGGCGGCGGCCGGGACGGCCGCGAAACAGAGGGCGGTGAGGCACGAAATCGTCGTTTTCAGCATGCGTGTTCCTTTACAATGAAGAAACGTATTCGATGAGGTCGCTCAGGTCCTGGGCGCTCAGCTTGGACGCGCCCGGCGAATGCGTGGGCAGCTGGAGAATGGCGGCCAGGGAATCATAGGAGCCCAGGTGTCCGTACGGGCCCGTGCGCCACGCCTCAACGAGCGACGGCGTGTCCCACTGCGTGTTCGCGTCGAACGGGTCAGCCACGCCGGCGTTGTAAAATTTCATGTCGGTATAGAGCGGCGCGGGGTGGCAACTGACGCATCCGGCACTTGCATATATTGCCTTTCCCCTAATCGCCGCGGCGCTCAGCCTGCCCTTGACCAACCGGGGACTCGGAACGGGTTTGAGCCTCATGAGAAGCGTGTCGAGCGGCGCGGCGACCGCTTCGGTGGGATCGGTGAAGAGCTCCGAGATGATGCCGGCGCGTATCGAGCCGTCGGGCCCGCCCGCGGCCGGCCGCTTGCCCGCCCACGACGTGGGCGGCGTCCACCACGATAGCAGCATGCTCTTGGCGTTCTTGGGCGTGTTGTTGTCGTTGTTCAGGATCCAGTTGAGCGCGTCGGGCCTGGTGAACGGGTGGCACGAGAAGCACGATTGCCATTTCTGCAGGCACAATGACGCATCGGTAAAGTTGAACTCGCCCCGGCGCTCGCCGTTCATTGGCTTTGCCGGCCCGAGGCCCAGGCGCGAGACCGCGGCGGTGCCGGACGAAGAGATCGCCGCCACGTCGAGCGAATCGGAGAAATAGCCGGCGATGTACGCCGTGTTATTGACAAATGCAATTGCCCGCGGGCCCGCGGCCTGCAGGGGGACCACCGTCCTGATCGGCAGGATGCCGGTGAAATCGTGCGAAAGGTCCTGGCCGCCCGCCGCTTTCGAAAGCAGCTGGACGCAGTCGATGACGCTCATCTCGCCGGTGCCCGCGTGAAGGACGCAGAGGTATTTGCCGTCGCCGGTACATGCAAGCCCCCAGGGGTTTGCCATGCCGCGGCTCATGAAGTCGAGTTCCACGTCGTTGGCGAGCTTCCGGCCCGCAATGTCGATGACCGCGAGGTTGTTCGAATGCACCCATCCGCCGGTGATGGTGAGCGCGGGAATGGTGAACCTGGCAAGAAGATGGGTGACGAACGCGTAGCTGCCGTCGGGCGACACGCACACGCCGAACAGCGAATGGCTGCCCACGGGCAGGGCGATGCTCGCCGCGACGCTCCGCGCCTGCGTGTTGATAAGAGAGATATTGCTTGCGATGGTCGTGGTGTCGGTCGCCTTCTGGTTCGGCAGGGAGTTGGTGACCACGAGCGTGGCGCCGTCGGGCGTGATCGCCGCGGCGTACGGCTCGCGCGTCACTGCTATACGACTTAATTCCGCGCCCGACGCGACGTCGATCACCGATACGCTGCCGTTGAAACGGTTGCACACGTAAAGCGTTTTTCCGTCCGGGCTGAGTACAGGCGATCGCGCCATATGGCCGGCGGGTATCCTGCGGCTCACGCTGCCGCTCGCAGCGTCCACCACGGCCACAATGCCGCTCGGCCAGCGTTCCGACGCACAGGTGACATAGAGCGTACGGCCGTCGGGCGAGACCGCAATGCCGGTGGGCTCGTTGGGAAGAAAAATTGTTTTAACGACCGTATTTGTTTGCCGGTTTATCACGGCAACCCGTTTTGCTGTCTGTTCGGCAACGTACAACAAGTTCTGCGCGGTGTCCTGCGGCGCTGCGACGGCGGAGGGCGACAGGTATTTCGGCTTTGCCGCTGTTTCGAGGTCGCCGTTCAGGGCCAGGAGCTCGAAAATAAAGTTGGGCGGAACGATATTTCTTGCGCCCTGGCAAAGGGCCTGATTGACAAAAAGGAAAAGACAAGAGCTCAAAATGGGGAGCGCCTTTTTCATGGCAGCGCTCCCTTCCGTTCGACCATGCCCCGGGTCACGGCGGCGGTACCGCCGTTGATTGAAAGTCGGAACAGATACATGCCGGTTGCGAGCCGCACGCTGCCGTGCGCGATCCGGAATGAATATTCTCCCGCTGCGAATTGTCCGGAGAAAAGCCTTTCGACACATCTGCCCGACAGGGTGAAGATTTCCAACGAAACCGTGGAGCGTTTTTCAACCTCGAAGACCACCAGGCATTGTCCCCTGTTTGTCAAGGTGAGGACGGGCCGCACCGGTGCGTGGCCGGTTGCGCCGCGCAGCACGGCCGAGGCGCCTGTGACCGTGGCGTAATACAAAATGTCTCCCGATCTGTCAAGCACGTTGATGCGGGTGATGCCGCCGTCGGCCGCGGTGTCGTAGGTGATCCGGTTGAGCGCGGCGCCGTTCTGGGAGAGGTCGAAGGCGTTCTGGCCCGCGGCGGCATAGGTCACGGGCCCGCCCAATTGATCCAGCCCGAACTGGTCGAACACGGAAAACGTTGTCGCGCTTGCCGAAGGGCTGATCGAGGTATAATACGCGGTGTTACTGTCAAAATCCACGGAAGTCTCTTTGAGAATGTCGCCGCCCGCGTTTGTCTGAAACGTGGTGTGGCGTAAAAAGGTGCTGTCGCTTGTAAACACCGTGCGCCCGGTGTTTTTGCCGCTTGCGTCGTAGTCAAAGGTGACAAACAGGAGGTGGTTGTCGGCGTTGTCGTAGAGGTCGATGCGGTCGATGCGGGGAGCGGCGAAAAGCATGCATTGACAGACGATTATCATCAACGCTGTCAACGACAGATTCTTTCTTGCCGAAAAGTGAAAACGAAGGATCATAAAAGGCCTTTTGGCATTCATTGACAATATAACATTTTTACATTGGAAGAATCATGCGGCAAATTATGAAAATATCATTATATTTTATAGGTGGCCAAATCATTGAAGCAAAGGTGGAAAAATGATCAACAATAATGCAAAAAATATTTTATTTATCGCTATTATTTTTCTTGCTCGATATTCCTTTCCCGATGAATTCTCTCCCGACTCCATCACGTCCATCATGAGAAAAGTCGCCCATTACCGTCTCCAGGGCGGCATCCAGAAGCTCGGCGACGGTTTCGTTTCGCACTGGGACTGGGACGACGGCGCGTACATGACCGGCGTCATGGCGGTGTACCGGCGCACCCTTGACCAGAACTACCTCGACAGCGTCAAGGCATGGGCGGGCGCGAAGAACTGGCAGACGCCGAACGACGCCGGCCTTTCGCGCAACCCGGACAACCAGTGCATCTACCAGAGCATGTGCGAAGCGTATCTGGTGAACCCGGCGCCGGCGAACGACTACATGATCGCGATGTGGAAGGCGAATTACCACCTCAATTACGACAACCCCTACAGCCAGTGGTACTGGTGCGACGCGCTCTACATGGCGCCGCCCGCCATTTCCATGCTCGGCGCGATCACCGACAGCGCGAAATACTGGGACACGCTGTCGGTGCAGTGGTGGTATTGGGCGGGCCAACTGTATTCCCCGCAGTACCATCTTTACTGGCGCGACGCCGGGTACAAGACGCAGACCAGCCCCAACGGCAAGCCCGTGTTCTGGGGGCCGGGCGAGGCCTGGGTGCTCGGCGGCACGGCGCGGGTGCTCAAATACATGCCCTTGTCATATGGGAAACGCGACACCCTTGTGCGGCAATTCAGGGAGCAGTGCGCCGCGATCCTGCCGCTGCAGCAGGGCGACGGCCTGTGGACCACGAGCCTGCTCGACAGCACCGACTTTCCCGACCATGAGACGAGCTGCACCGCGTTTTTCTGCCTTGCCCTGGCGTGGGGCATCAATAACGGTGTTCTTGACAAAGCGACATTCGAACAGCCCATGAGAAAAGCCTGGAGCGGACTCGTGAGCAACGTGAGTGCGGCCGACGGCAGGCTGCAACGCTGCCAGGGCGTCTCGTCCGCGCCGGGAAGCGTGGGCGTGAGCAACTCGAGCGCGGAGGGTGAAGGCGCGTTTCTGCTGGCGGGGGAGGAGATGTACAACTACGTGACCGGGCAGGTGAATACGGTTGCAATGAAATCACCGGTGATGAAAAAGGGCGAAGACGGATCGGCAAGGCTGATGGTCAGGGTTGCGGGGCAGCGGTTCATCAAGCCGCAAGGCGCCAAGGTTTATGACGTGTATGGAAGATTGATAGATAGGAATGCGGCGTCACGGACAAAGGCGACGGGAGCGGTGATAATTCAATAGCGACTTCCTCGGCGTGGAGCCCGGTCAAAGCCCGGTGCATGGAGGCGAGGGGACGTCGAGATCCCGTCGCTGTTGACAAAAGTCCAATAAACCCTTATATTCTTCACTTAGGCGTTGAAATGCGATAATCCTCAGGGGAGCTGCCATGAAACGTTTCGTTTCCGCAATCAGCCTGCTCATTGTTCTTATCATGTCGAACTCCGTCTTTGCCGACGAGTTTTCCCTCGACAGCATAAAGAGCATCATGCGCAAGGTGGCGAACTACACGTTCACCACGTGGGGCGGCGGCACCGCCGCGGGCATCAACCACGACTGGGACGGCGGCACCATTATGACCGGCGTCGTGGGGCTGTACCGCACCACCGGGGAGCAGCAGTGGCTCGACAGCATTGACAAATGGGGAAACCGCTGGAACTGGACCTGGGGCGGCGGCACCGGCGACAACCTGTGCTGCATCCAGGGGTTCTGCGAGCGGTACATCGTCGATTCGGTCCCGGCCAATGCATCAAAGTATGCCGTATCAAAGACCGCCCTCGACGGCATCCTCAAGTCGCCGGTCAACCACCTTTTCGGATGGCAGGACGCGGTGTACATGGGACTGCCGGATTTTTCCATGATGGGATACATTACCGGAATTCCGATGTATTATGATTCCCTCAACGTCATGTTCCGCGGCGCGGAAAAGGATTTTCAGGACACCGTGTACAAGCTCTGGTACTGGAACACCTCAGCCTCGTTTAAAACCACCCCGCAGGGACATCCCCAGTTCTGGGGCCCCGGCAATGCCTGGGTGCTGGGCGGAATGGTGCGCGCGCTCAAGTACATGCCGCAGGGATCCAAATACCGTCCGGCCTGGGAAGCGACGTTCAAGATGTTCTGCGACACCATCCGCAGCAAGCAGCAGCCCGACGGTTTCTGGCGCACGAGCCTGTTCGAGCCCACCGAATTCCCCAACCCCGAATCGAGTTGCACCGCGTTCTTCATTTACGCCATGTCACTCGGCGTCCAGTGGGGCTTGCTTGACGCGAACACCTTTGTGCCGACCATCCGCAAGGGCTGGTCCTCTCTTGTCAAGGTGGTCACCCCCGCCGGCATGGTCGGCTACGGCCAGCCGTGGAGCAACCAGCCCGGCAGCCCGGAGGCGTGGACATCCATCCCCGAGGGCCACGGCGCGTTTCTTTTGGCGGGGGAGGGCGTGTCGATCATCGTCTCGATGGCGACCGCCATCAACGGCATTACCGCCATGAAGACACCGGGCGCGCAGGGTTCCGGAACTCTTGTTGCTTTGTCGGAAACGCGAAAATGTATAACGCTTCCTGCCGGGGCAAGCGGATTTGAAATGTATAATGTAAACGGGGCCAGGATTTGGAAAAGCGAACGGTGCGTCGGTAAAGTTCAGTTTCTTCCCTCCTCAGTCGCAAAGGGAGGCGTTTGTTTTATAAAATTCCTGCGATGATTTGGTTCCGCTGGATCAACAGAAAAACGGATGAAATGGGTCATTCGCTCTTTTTTTTTCACCAGGATTTTTCCGGAAAAAATTACCGCATCAGGTCCATAGCGACCTTAAGAACCACTTTTCTCACCTTTGATTCTTTCAGATAATTGCATCGCGGCCGGTGGATTTCGCCGGGGAACAGTATTGCGTACATTCCCTCGGCCAGAATTATTGAAGTTTCATGAGGAACCGATTTGTAGGTGATCATGTCTTTTTTGCTGGCAAGATCCTCCATGATTTCCGCCGCCGGATCCGCCGGAGCGAATCCGGCGGTCTCGATCCCCTGATACACAAATTGGACATCGATGTATTTGAGATGGGCTTCGGCTTTTTTTGCTTCCTTGGGCTGGGTGGCATATTCCTGGACAAGCGCGAAAATGGAATCGCCATCCAATCCGTATTTGCCAGCCGCCATTAAAAATGAATTCTTCCGGGATTCGACTGCTGGTTAACCGTTCTCTGAAAAAGAACGTAAAATGACAAAATACTATTGCAGCAGCAAGTGTTTGTTTGTAAATTTAATATCGGACAAAAAGGAAACACCCATGAAGCCAATCTTTGAATACCTGGATTATAGAAGATATTTGCTCGATTACTATAACGAGAAAAAGCGTAAAAACCCCCGTTTTTCCTACCAAACGTGGGCCTATTCTGCCGGGTTCCGGTCGAAGAGCTATTTCCCCGAATTGATTTCCGGAAAAAAGAGCGCCGGAGATGACGCAGTCGGTTCCATTGCGCGTTCTATCGGACTCGAAGGAAAGACGTTCGCTTATTTTGAGGCGCTTGTTGCATATAATCAGGCAAAGATCCACGAACAGAGTCTGCGCGCCTGGGCCAGGCTCAACGACTTCAACCGGCGCAGCAGTGCAAGGCTCCTGATGCGCGACCAGCACGATTTTTACCGACAGTGGTACCACCATACCGTGCGGGAGCTCATCGTGATGAACGACATCGGCGGCGACTGGAAGCGCCTCGCTTCCCTCGTGGTCCCGGCGATAACGCCGCGGCAGGCAAAGGCATCGGTGAAACTGCTGTTGCGCCTGGGACTGGTGCAAAAGAAAGGAAAACGGTATGAATTGACTGACGCCGTGGTCACCAGCGGCGACGAGGTGAAGTCGGTCGCCGTGGCCGAGTTTCACCTGCAGAACCTCGACATCGCGAAAAAGGCCGTTAAGGAAATTCCCGCATCCGAACGTGACGTGAGCTGCGTGGCCGCTTCACTTTCGAAACAAGGGTATGCTGAAGTGAAAGAAGAAGTACGTAAATTCAGGGAAAAACTGGTGAGCATCGTGGAAAAGGACCGGGAGCAGGAACGGGTCTATCATGTCAACGTACAATTGTATCCGACAAGCGCGGCGGGCAAGGAGGAACATCGTCCATGAGCTGGAAATCTTGCGTCCTGGCCGTTTTGGCGGCAATAATGTTGCAATGCTCTTTCAGCGGGTATTCGGGCGGCGGCGTCATCGGCAACCCATCCGGGTTTTCACTGTTGAGCTATACCGATACCCTGCACGGACGGGTCGTTACGACGCACGATTCCATCCTCAGTGCCTGGGCGGCGCAGCTTGGGCTCGTAAAACCGTCGGGCCAAGATTCCGCGCATATTAATGAAGGGCAGCGCTATTCCTATCCGGGTTTACCCGAAGACATGCGTTTTCGGTTTTCCGATCGCTTGGGAAGCCGGGTCAGCGCCTGGTCGCCGGATTCATCTGTCGCATGGATATGGACAACGGCCGGCATTTGTTCGGTGCAGGTGCAAATGACAAACGGGAATGACACGTCCGGATGGTCGAAAGCATTGATCGTAAGAACGATTGAATAATTTTCTAAAGCCTGATGCATAGTAGTTGTTCGAATTATTATCATTGATAAAAATAAAAGAGAGGGACGCGATATGGAAAAATTCAAGTTCGTTTGTCTCGTCTGCCTTGCGATGCTGTTGGCCGGGTGCGCCGGCGGCAAGAAGCTGCAGGTGCCGCTCGCGGAAATAGACAGGCCTATTGTCAATCCGAAAGGAACATGGGAGATAATCCCAAACACCTCAATCTATATGAGCGCCCAAGACACCGTAACGTATCGTGGAATCACTTACCAGGGGCTTGTAGTGCCTCCAGTAGAATATTCAATAACAAATAACATCCTGGTGCAGCTTAATCCTCTTGGATATCTGAAGGTCATAGGACAATTGACCAAAAGTCCTCTCCTGGACACCACGAAACGATATGACTGGCAGTTTGCTTTGGATCTTACTCTTTATTATCCTTCAGAATGGGAACGGTTTGGCATTGAGTATAAAAAGCGGCTTAGTCCTTCGGTCTGGAACAGCGGATATCTGGATTGCTCAACATCATATCACTCCCGCGAAGGATGGACATTCTTATCAGGAATTGTTGGAGACGGGTTCGGTTTTCAACTTTCAGAAAAAGCCGATGTAACCCTTGGGCTGGGCCTTTCCTATGAAACTGAATTTAAGCCTCAATTTGCGGTTTATTACGGGGGTGATGGAAATTTAAACTTCCATTACAGCTTTTCCCCTTGGTTTAGAATAAACGTTGGGACCGCCATTGAATTCTATAAAGAAAAGGGAAGCGAATTGTCTACGGCAGGCTCGTTGGAATTCATGTGGTGAGCACTGTGGCGGAAATCGCATGCGTAAATTCCCTGATGATTGATACGTCCGGATTTGTCGGGAACTCATCAAGAAGAAAACGTATCGCCAATAGTTTCCACGGCTTTCATCAAAAGGTCATATTCCTTTTCCGTCCGCAGCATCCTGCTTTTCCCGTTCTCAGCCATGATCCTCGGCATTTCCAGCGCCGCGTTTTCCAGCACCGCCCGCTCTTTCATTCCGATTTTATCCAATTCGCCATCGCCTGAATATTTTACTATTTGGTTCGCGCGCTCGCGCAGGCCCGATATCATGTCGTGTCCCGCCTTGAAGAATCCGGTAATACCGTTTGTCAATAGCAGCTCCGCCCCTTTTCCCACGTCTCCCTTGCTTGCGTTTTCCAGGCCCAGGCTTGCATACAATTCCGCTTTTTTCACCGTGCGCTGGCGGCCGATAGTGTCCATCTCGCCGCCGTCCGCGATCGAGATTTTCTGCAACAGGCCTGAAAAATCATGGGCGAGGAACGGTCCGCCTTTGCCGGACCTGTGAATGCGGTCCATGACGCGGGCGAGGAAAAGGTCTGTCCCGCCGTGCGAAACGACCGTTTTGCCGGAAGACTTTTTTACCATGTCCGCCTTCTGTAAAATGTCCCATCCCTTTTCGTAAACCTCGACGGCCTCCTCGTATGTGGGCAGCCCCTCTTTTTTCAGCCGTAGTGAATAGGCGAGCCGCGCGCTTTCGAGAATTTCATCCGGGTTTTCATAGACCCGTTTGTGGCACACGAGTGCGAAAAGCGTTCTGTCGGTTTCAAACAGGCGGGTCATGAAATCTTCCACGATATCGTTGTCGAAGCGGCAGTAATCGGGCGTAAACGAGAACGCCTCGGCCTCGCCGCGGCTGTCAGGATTGTCTTCGTCGAAAACGCCCTCCACGTCGAAATGAGGCCGCAGCGCCGCGGCGAGGAAGTCGGCCTCGATGTTTGAAACCGCCTTCGCCGCTACGGCCTCGTCGCATGTGTTAAGTACCTCGAGCCAGTGCAGGAACCTTCCGTCGTCGATGGCGCCTTGGCGCCAGCAGCCCATGGCGAGCATGAAGTTGAGGTGCTCGGGCCCGATGCGCTCCACGAGCGTGTCGAATTCCGACGCCGTGGCGGCCGCCAGCGCGAGCAGCACGTCGCGGCCGGGAAGCGCGTCGAGGAGGCTTGAAAGGTCTTTTGCCAGAAACAGCAATTCCTTTTTGTCTTCGGGACATGCCTCATGCACCAGGCCGCGTTGTTGCGATGTGTCAAGGCCGTTGAACAGGGAAAGCGCCCCAGCCTGATCGCGGACGGAAAGGGCGACAAGAGATGACGCGTTATTTTGATGATTCATGAAAATGCCCGTTATGAGGATGTCGGTATCTTTTTTTCCTTGCATCAAATACTTGTTTTTATCATAAAAAACAAGCGGGATAACGCCGGAGACGTACTTGACGGATTGGCATTTGATTATACAGACAAACCATGTTATATTGATTCTATACGGCGGTTTTCCCTCCTTTCAATGCCGCATTCTTGTCCTAGGAACGATCCATCATGACGGCCCAGGTGATTACCAGCATCCGAAGCGAGCTGAAACGCAGCGCCGATCCCTTGGTCGGAAAATCCTTCGAACGTTTTTTCAAGGAGCGTGCGCGATTTTACGGCGTCAAGTCGGCCACGGTTGGAAAAATCGCGCGCGACACTTTTAAGAAGATAAAGGACTATGAAAAGAAAGCGAAATTCTCGCTCATCGAGGAACTCCTTAAAGCGAAGTACGTTGAGGAGGCGATGATCGGTTATGAATGGGCAGAGAAAATCAGCAAATCATTTGATGAACAGGATTTTTCAATTCTCGAATCATGGCTTACAAGATACGTGAGCAACTGGGCGGAATGCGACACGCTGTGCAACCACGCGATGGGCTCGTTCGTCGACCGGTTTCCCGCCTATGTTGAGAAGCTCAAGATCTGGGCAAGATCAACGAACAGATGGATGAGGCGCGGCGCGGCGGTCACGCTCATCCTTCCCGCGCGGCGCGGAAAGTTCCTCAAGGACGTATTTGACATTGCGGACATTCTCCTGGGCGACGAGGACGACCTGGTACAGAAGGGCTACGGCTGGCTGCTCAAGGAGGCGAGCAAATTACACCGGAAGGAAGTGTTTGATTATATCATGGAGAATAAAAAGGCGATGCCGAGAACGGCGCTGCGGTATGCGGTGGAGAAAATGCCGGAGGGGTTGAGGAAAAAAGCTATGGACAAATAAGAAACCATCTCGAAGGCAGGCGCAAGGCTACGGGGACAAATTGAACGGGTATTCCACCTCCGTAATGTCGCCAGGCTTGTCGATTTTTGCGAATTTAAATGATTTGATGATTGACGTGAATGCTTTTTGAAGTTCTGTATTGTCAATAGTGGTTTGGGGAGGAATAATTCCGGAATAAATGACATCGCCGGATTCGCTGATGGCGAACTTCACCGTTATCTTGCCCGCAAGGCCCGGATGAGTGCGCAGTTCCCGGTTGTAAGCATGCCGGAGGTCCGGCAATCCCTTCACGACAACCCGCATTATTGATGCCCTGCTGCGCCGGCCGGTGATGTTTGACACATAACAGGACGTGTCCTTAAAGGTAAAAATGAATCCTGAGGAATCATTTTTAATCGACCCCTTTAACCAAAGCAAAGGTTTATAATCGGGAATGGAATCGGTTCTTTCGAGGCATGTAACGCTGTCAATCGCCGTCTTGAGAAGATAATACGGCTGATAGTAAGTGAAATACCGAGCGGTGTCAGCGACAAGTTTGGGGTCCGGCTGCGGAAAATCGGTGAAATCGCCGGTTATAAATCTTCCTGATGGAAATACGTAAAACGATATCGTTCTGGCCAGGACGTTAGGTTTGATGCGGGGCTCGTTGAGAATGGCGCTTATTTTTAAGGCAAGGCTGTCGAGCGTCGGCTTAAGATAGGTTGTCGTGCGTTTTTGATGAAACGATGCCTTCTGGTATTTGTCAAGTTCAGCTTTATACCTTTCCCGTGCTTCGGCAGAGGCGATTACCGGGCTTTTCGTTGATGCGCATCCGGAAATAATGGCGGCGGCAACAAGGATTGCGGCGGTAAAGATCGTTTTCATTTGACTCCCCGGATACAGAAATCAAAAATATTTTTCATGCGTTTATCCGGCCCGTCAACCACTCGGATCACCACCGATAAATCCCCTTATTCGGAATCATCGCAAACAGATACCCGTTGCATACCGCGAGGTAGGAGACGCCGGTGGAAAGAGCGCCGGCGGGAAGGCCGTCATTCGGCAAGGCGGTCCAATCCACAAATTTTTGCGTGGAAGCCGCGTTGTTGTATCTGTCTTTTCCGCAATAAATGCACTCGTGCGTCGCGCAGAACATGGTATTGCTGCCTTCGGCGCAAAATGCCGTTACCCTTGCGTCTTGAGGCAGCGAGCCGCTCACCCTCGTCCAAGTGATGCCGAGGCCCTCGGAATGGAAAACGCCGGCTCCTGTGACCGCAAAAATGCCCTGGCCGAAAACGGCGAGGCCGCTGACCACAAGGCCGTTGGGATTGGGCAGCCCGAATCCCGCCTTGTTCCAGGCCCACATCCAGGGGGAGGGAATGTGGTTGTACACCGGCGTCGGGCCTCCGGAAATCAGTTTTCGCTCCAGCCCGCCCATGGTGACAAAGACGCCATGGGTCTCGGTTCCCAAAAAAACCCTTTGGCCGTTGGTGGAAAGGTGCAGTCCATGGGCGAGCGAAGGCAGGACGCCGTCCGAAAAAATATTCCATTGGCCGAAGTCGGCCAGCGGCAGAGGATTAATGGCGCGGAGCACGCGTTCGGGCCGGTTCTGGTGATAATCCACGGCGAACAGATAATTATTGAACACGAGCAGCGAGGATATGGTGTCCATGTCGCGCGGCGTGCGGATTGCCTTCCAGTTTTTTCCGCAATCCGCGGACTGAAGGATTTTGCCCCTGCTGCCGGCATAAACCTGCATACCTCTTACAAAGAAAGAGAATATATCATCGCCGTTTCTCACCACGCTCCAGGTGGCGCCGTTGTCCACGGAACGGTACAGCATGCTGCCATTGGTTCCGACAAGAATGGCGGTATTGCACACGGCCATTGCCGTGACGCCGGTTTGCGCGGGGAATTTTGTTTTTGTCCACCCCGCGGTCTTGGAAAATGACAGCGAGACAAAGGTAAGAAATAAGAGGATGGCGAGAAAACGGGTCAACGGCATGATACCTCCCGGAAAAGCTCAATCTGGAATTGCTGTTTGATGGCGAGCGCGCTCTTGACCACTGCCATAATCATAGTGTCGAAGAGGAAGAAAGTCAACAAAGGATTTTTCAGTTTTATTATCAGGAATTCCCGTGAAGGTGAGAAATCAGGAGAAATGTGTCACGCCGCCTCGGCGCCTTTTGCCAATCTCGCCAGCATCCTGCGCTGATAACGGCCGATTCTCCTGAACTGGATGCCCGCCTGTCGGTACTTGATGTTTTCGTGGTACCGCGTTTTTGCCCACACCACCTTGCCGTGGAAGTGCACCGAAGGAGAGAAGTGTCTCGGCTGCAGTGACATCACCACGCGGTCGCCCTGCTCCAGAACCCTTTTCGTGTTGATTTGCGCGCCGCCGTTGCTGATATCGACCAGCTCTCCCACATTCCTGCCGGCCCAGAGAAAGAAGAAATATTTCTTGTGCACCACCAGCCGGAGTTTTTTTTTGATCCGTGGATGTTTGCGGCGTTCTTTTCCCTGGCCGCGGCCTTCATTCATTACGGCACCCTTGAAAAAGGGGAAGTCTGTTTACCACTGTAAATAAATGATAGTGTTGGAGCCCGAGAAAGTCAACAGGGGAGTAAGAGCTTTTTCTTCGGCAGCGAAGAAAAGTACGCAAAATACGCTTCGGCATCAGCGCCGCCTTTTCCCTCGCCGGTCGGGCCGCCGCGGTGAAGCCGCGGGGCGCCTAAATCTTTTGTATCCTTAAAAACCCTTTAAAAAATCTCCATATAAATTGGTACAATCAGCTTAAAAATTTATATATTTATAGTGGGGGAGATGTGGTTCGGCCGGTTCATCAGCTGGCTTATCAATTTCCATTTAATTTTCCCCGCAATTTCAGCTCCGGTATTTTCATTTTGTAAAGATAAACGCTATGTTTGGGAAGAGATCCATCGGGAAAGAAAAATATTTTAACAAAACTTAAACGTTCAACTTGGAAAAGGGGAGCCGCCATGCTGTTAAAAAAGGCCTTTTTATCCGCGATCATGGTGATTTTCACGGCCGGAATTGTCCTTGCCGAGGTTTACATCGGTGAACCGAACAACCGCGTGACGATAAACCTTGGCGCGACACCGTGGAAGTTCGTAAGAAACGACGTCGGGGGCGGGCCGCAAAATCCGGGCTTCGATGACGCGGCATGGCAGACCGTGGGCATCCCGCACACCTGGAGCGACACGCTTTGCTTTCTCAACATGGACGCCGGCGGGCCTGGTCCCGGATACGATGCGGCCACCTGGTACAGAAAGCATTTCACGCTCGACAACGCCTATCAGGGCAGGAAAATATTCGTTGAGTTCAGGGGTGCGGGCATTGGCGCGGCCGTGTACATCAACGGAACGTTCATTCCCGGTAACAGCGCATACAACCCGAACGCCACGCACGTGATCGCCTTTATCCCCTTCATCGTTGACATTACGCCCTACGTCACCTTCGGCGGCGCGGACAATGTGCTGGCCGTAAAAGTGAGCAGCACCGGCGGGATTTACAGCGACCCGGGCTTTGCGGAGAATTTCAAGTATGGCATGGAGTGCGTCGGACTGTTCAGGCCCGTTTACATGCACATCTGCGACAAGGTGTACGTTCCCGCCAACGTGTATTCGGTGGTCAACAACTGGGGCACCTATGTCGCGGCCGTCACCGCCACCGACGCCTCCGCCGACGTGAAAATACTGACCCACGTCAAGAACGAAAGCGGCGCCGCGGCGAACGTGACCCTCACCACGAAAATCACCGATGCCACGCATACCGTGGTGTGGACCCAGGACCAAACGCAGAACATTCCCGTCGACTCGGCCTTCGTGTTCGACCAGACCGCCACCGTGGCCAACCCGCACCTCTGGTATCCGGCCAACAGCCTCTTCGGCAAGCCCTACCTCTACACGGTTTATCATATTGTCAAGGTCGGCGGCGCCACCGCGGATGTCTTCACCACGAGGCTGGGAATACGCGTGATCACCTGGAGCGCCGATTTACCGGTCATCAACGGCCACCCGCATTACCTGTGGGGCGGCGCGTCGCGGTACGATTACCCGGGTCTCGGGTGCGCGCAGACCGAGGAACAGCAGTGGCGCGACGCGAAATTCATGGCCGACTGCGGCGGCAGCCTCTGGCGGCCCGGCCATGCCACGGCGAGCGGCGAGTTCACCGAGGGATGCGACCAGTTCGGCGTCATGATCATGCAGCCCAGCGGCGACATCGAAGGCACGCTCAACAACCCGACAGCATACCAGGCGGGGATCAAGAAGGAGTTCCACCGCGACATGATCATCCGCGACCGGAACAATCCCTCCATTCTCGGATGGGAAGTGAGCAACGGCCCCTTCAACGTGGCGTTGGAAGACACCATCAGGCGCTCCATCGACAGCGTGTGGGACCCGGTGCACACCCGCGCCATGTCCGACCGGGGGTACTGGAACGCCGTTCCGCAGTTCACCGCAGGGATCGTGAGCACCATTTCCTGTTCGTTTACCGGATGCGAAGTCGCGTTTCACCAGCAGTATCCGCTCATCCCGTCGTGGGGCGCAGAGGCGTGGAATTATGACGCCAGGGATTTCCGCTTCAATTACGACAACGAACTCAATTATGCCAGCTCGTATGTGCAGAACTGGATGAGCAGCAAGAACGCGAAATGCTTCGGCCTCACCCACTGGTATATGGCCGAAACGCCGGGAGAGAGCGGCGTCGGCCGGTCGTTCGGCTGTTCCATGATGGACTTCAGCCGCATTCCCAAGATGCTGTACTGGATCTACCAGGCGTGCTGGACGAACTATGCGGTCAAGCCCGTGGTGAAGCTCGCGCACCACTGGAACCGCAGCGGTGCGATCACCGAAAACGCGTTTTCCAACTGCCCGAGCGTACGGCTGCTGATCAACGGCGTCCAGCAGGGAACGAACCAGGTGCCGTATTCCGATACCGGAAACGGCACCGCGCTCCTGCCGCACCAATGCCAGTGGAACGTGACGTGGGCGTCGGGCACGGTGCGCGCCGAGGGACTTGACGCAAGCGGAAACGTGGTGTGCTTTGACGAGAAGAAGACCGCGGGGGCGGCCGCGTGCGTTGCGCTGACCGTGGAACCGCCCATTGTCAAGCCGTGCGACGGCGACACGTTCAGCATCTTTGCAAACGGTTCCGACGCCGCGTTAATCCTCGCCACCATCGTGGACGCGCAGGGCAACTGGTGCCCCACGTCGCAGCCCAACGTCACGTTCAGCGTGTCGGGCCCCGGCAATTACCGCGGCGGCGCGGACAACAACACCACCGGCGGGCAGAGCCAATTCTATCATTCGCCCGGCGACCATGAGCTCACGGCCGAGGGCGGCATGTGCAAGGTCGCGGTGCGCTCCACGTTCACGCCCGGCACGGTCACGGTAACGGCCACGTCGCCCGGTCTGTGCAACGGCACCGCGACGTTCACCACGGTCGCGGTGCCGAACGGCGGCATCGTGACCGCGGCACGCACGGTCAGACCGTTGCTTTCCACGCTTTCCGCCAGCATCATCACCGTGGGCGGCGCGGTGCGGTATTTCCTGAGCAGGCCGGCGAACCTTTCCGTCCAGGTGCTTGACGCGAGCGGAAGGGCCGTGCTCAGCGTCCCGCGGTCGCTGGTCTCCGAGGGATGGCACCCGCTGGCGCTCCGGGGCGCAACCAGCGCCACTGCAAAGGCGTTTGGCGTTTATTTCATCCGGCTTTCAGCCGATGACGGGTTCCGGTACGTCAAGCGTGTGATTCTGCTGAGGTAGTGAATGAGTTGAAAAATTGAATAGCTGGGAGTTGAGAAGTTTAGACAGAGCGTGCTGATATAGTCTTATTTGATGCGAGTTGGCAAAGTAAAACAGTTGACCGATGCATATTCTTTTGCCGCGCGCCAGGCAGGACTGGAGGTCGCTCTGGAGAGCGATGCTGCCCGGACGCCGCCGCGAGAGCGGCATAGCGCCGTGGCAGCCCGAGCCGAAGGCGAGACCGGAAGGACGGCCGCCGACGCGAAGCGGCGGGGCGCCATGATCTTATAAATTTAATATTTGTTTTGTTCACTGGAGTGAACAACATTTGTTAATATTCGGCATCCGTACCTTCTGTTTCCTTATATTTCATGATTAGTCTGTCGCATGACGTGAAAGGGTATTAATTTTTAATAGGGGGAGTCGCAAATGTTAAAAAAAACATCAGTAGCAGGGATGGCTTTGTTGATTATCGCGGCCGCATGTATTGCGCAAACGTATACCGGAGAGCCCAGCAACCGGGTGAAAATCAACCTGGGCGCCACACCGTGGAAATTCACCACCGGCGATCCCGCCAATGCGTCGACGGCCAGCTTCAACGACGGTGCGTGGCAGACCGTGGGCGTGCCGTATACCTGGGACGACATGCAGTCGTTTCTCAACATGGGATCGGGCGGCCCGGGCGGCGGTTTGGGCTCGATCGCGTGGTACCGGAAGCACTTTACACTTGACAACAACTATCAGGGGCGGAAGATTTTCGTGGAATTCGAGGGCGCTCATATCGGCGCGCAGGTGTATATCAACGGCACCATGATAAAAACCAACAGCGCCTACAACCCGAACGCGACCCATGTGATCGGTTTTGAACCCTTCATCGTCGACATCACTCCCTACGCTAACTTCGGCACGACCGAAAACGTCCTGGCGGTCAAGATCAGCAACGTCGAGGGTTTTTACACCTATCCGCATTTTTCGTGCGAGTTCAAGTACGGCATGGGCCAGGGCGGGTTGAACTGGCCCGTATGGCTGCACATCACCGACAAGGTGTACGTGCCTGCCAACGTGTATTCGGTGGTCAACAACTGGGGCACCTATGTCGCGGCAATGACCGCCACCGACGCCTCGGCCGACGTGAGAATACTCACGCATGTCAAGAACGAAAGCGGGGCCGACGCCAACGTGACCCTCACCACCAAGATCGTGGAGGCGCTGTCGACAATCGTGGCGTGGAGCGGGACCGCGACGCAGGTGATCCCCACGGACTCGGCGTTCGTCTTTGACCAGACCGCGACCGTGGCCAATCCGAAGCTGTGGTATCCGGCCAACAGCGTGTGGGGCAGGCCCAACATGTACCGGGTTTACCATATTGTCAAGGTCGGCACGAACACGGTGGACGTGTTCGAGAGCCCGCTCGGCATCCGCGTGATCACCTGGAACAACGATTGCCCGGTCATCAACGGCCATCCGCATTACCTGTGGGGCGGCGCGTCGCGCTACGATTATCCGGCGCTGGGCGCCGCCCTGCCCGAAGAGGTGTGGTGGCGCGATGCGAAACTCATGGCCGACGGCGGCGGCAGCCTCTGGCGGCCCGGCCATGCCACGACCAGCCCTGAATTTGTCGCGGCATGCAACGCATACGGCGTCATGCTCATGCAGCCCAGCGGCGACATCGAGGGGAGCTTCATGACCTCGCAGATAGCGCCGTGGACTTCGAGCTACAACGCGGGACTCAAATACGAAACCCACCGGGACATGCTGATCCGGGACAGGAACAACCCTTCAATCGTGGCGTGGGAAGTGAGCAACGGCCCCATCGACATTGATTTTGCGAAAGCGCTGCGGCACCTCGACAGCACGTGGGACTTTGTCCACACACGCGCCAGCTCCGACCGGGGCTATTGGCCGGATCAACCCAATGTGGTGGCCGGCGCCACCAGTATTATTTCCTGCTCGGGCGCGGGCTGCGCCACGCCGTTCCATCAGCAATATCCCACCATACCAACCTGGGGAGCCGAGGAATGGGGCGCGGGCACCGCCTTCAGGTTCGATTACGACGGCGAGCTCGCATTTGCAAACGGCTATGTCAATAACTGGAGGACTTATTACAAGGCGCATGTCTTCGGCTACACCCAGTGGTACATGGCGGAAACGCCGGGAGAAAACGGCATCGGAAGGTCGTTCGGGTGCGCGGCCATGGACTGGAACCGCATTCCCAAAATGCTGTACAAGATTTTTCAGGCAATCTGGACGCCGTATTCCGTGCGGCCGGTGGTCAATCTCGCGCATCACTGGAACCGCTCGGGAGCGATAACGGTGAACGCGTTTTCCAACTGTCCTAGCGTGCGGCTGCGCATCAACGGCGCCGACCAGGGGACCCAGACGCCGTATCCCGACACCGTGGGCACCGCCATGATGCCGAGGCAATGCTCCTGGAACGTGACCTGGGCCTCGGGCACGGTGCGCGCCGAGGGCCTTGACGCAGGCGGAAACGTGGTCTGCTTTGACGAAAAGAAAACCGCGGGCAATCCCGCATGCGTAGCGCTGACGGTTTTGCCGCCCATTGTCCGGCCCGACAACGGCGATACCTTTCAGATCTATGCAAACGGCTCGGATGCGGCGCTTATACTGGCCACCATTGTTGACGCGCAGGGCAACTGGTGCCCGACGTCGCAGCCCAATGTCACCTTTGCCGTGTCGGGCCAGGGCAATTACCGCGGCGGGGCCGACAACAACATATCCCCCGGCGGGGCCAACGCCCATTCGCCCGGCGATCCCGAGCTGACGGCCGAAGGCGGCATGTGCAAGGTTGCGGTGCGCTCGACGTTCACGCCCGGCACGGTCACGGTAACGGCCACGTCGCCCGGTCTGTGCAACGGCACCGCGACGTTCACCACGGTCGGCGTTCCTCCTGTCGGTATCGTGCGTCCCGTGTTTGTCAACAATTCTGAAATGCCGTCGGTTCAAATGAGAATGGCGGGCGGCATGCTGCGGTATTTCCTCAGCCGGCCGGCGGCCGTCTCGTTCGAGATTCTCAGCGCGGGCGGAAGGCTTGTTGACAAGGTGGAATTTTCAAGACAGTCTTCCGGCTGGCACGGGCTGCCGCTCGCGGAAAAAACCGGCAACGCCGGCCTCAAGGTCAACGGCGTGTATTTCGTTCGCTGCACGGTGGACGGGAAATTCCTGAGTGTGAAGAGGGTGCTGGTAACGCAATGAGGTCATAATAATTCACGGGATGATTGATTTAGAAAAGGCATCCGGATAGGATGCTTTTTCTGTTTTTATGGATAGATGATGATAAAAGTACGAGAAAAAGTTACGCGGCATGTCGTCTATGGATGCTATTTGGGCTGGCTGCTGCAAGAAGGCGCTTTCGTACAGGCGGGAATTCTCTCATCAGCTGCAATAGGATTTCCACCGGCGGCAAATAGTTTATCCCTGAATGAACACGCTTACGGTTGTAAACCTCCTCGATAAAGTACGGGATGCGTTCTGCAACATCGATGAAGCTTTCGTATTCCCAGATGTACACTTCATCCCTTTTCAGCGTTTTTATGAACGACTCGGCAAAGGCGTTGTCGTACGAATTTCCACTACGGGACATAATAATTGTAAAGCCATGCTGTTTCAACAAGTCCACATAATCCTGGCAGGCATATTGAACACCCCTGCCTAACGCCGCGCTAATATGCCGGACTACGACCGCATTTTCTCTATGCAAACCGGTGTCGCCAGGGAAGACATGATCGTAACGTTTTCCCATATGGACAGGCGCTTTTTCCAGAACGGCCAGTTTGTGAAAAAGGGGACCGCCGTGGGCACGGTCGGCCTCACCGGCGAAACCACAGGCCCGCATGTGCATGTCGGGTACGGCGTGAAAAGCGCACCCGGCGACGGCATTGACTTCGGAAAGTTTTTCTATAAATATACCGACCCCAAGCTGTTATTTTACCGGGAACAGTACCTTGCGAATGTAAACCGCTGAGGTAAAAAGCAGCAGAGGTTCGGCGGTATCGTGAAAGACCTTTACAAATAAAGATTACCCGCTATTTTGTCAGGATTGTTTTCGCTGAAAATGTCTGCCCGTCGATTACCGCCTTGATTAAATATACCCCGGTTTTATTTCCTCGACGCCAATTGATTGATTCATCGGAAACATTGCTGAAGCGATAGGCCAGACGGCCGGACATGGTATAAATCGAAACATCGGCCGGATGAAAGTGGCGGGGAAGAAAGATGATGCAAATGGAATTACCGGGTTCTTGACCAATACGAAGTGAAGGTGTTGAAAGATGTCTGGAGAAGATATTCTGTGTGGTTCCGGTTGTGATTTGACAATTATAAACTTCCAATTCCATATCTGATAATGCAAACGCCAGGTTTTTTACCGTGTCGATAAAGATATTTTTAGCACTTTTAAGAACTGGCGCATCAATGAATATGCCATCTGCGATTATAGGAAACTCGATTTGACCACTGACACGAATTATAGTCTTTACCTTGGGAGAATAATTAAAATCGATAATTTCAACAATACTGTCAGTGGACAAGAAATTTCCGGGGCTTATGGCGTTAAAGAAATATCTGCCGTTATATATTTTATTATTCAATACCGTATATCCATCAAGCGCGGTTGTATCAATAAATGAAATGATATTATTATTAATCGAATATCGCGCTGCCATAGTAACCCAGTCTCCAAAACCAAAATTTATACTTCCCATGGTGATGAAAACGCTGTCCGAAATAAACCCTGGAAAGTAGGTGGCTGGATAGCGAAAATCGCTTGGCAATTGCGGTATCATTATCCCGCTTACGACATGGATTTCGCCGGAGGAGTATTTGTAACGGACTAGAGAGTCCATATTGGGGCCTTCATTTCCAATAATGTTTGGTCCTTTGGAAAGCGATGCCTTTCCCAACATTGCTGCCGGAGACTTTCCGGTTCCGGCGAAAATGAGTGCGCTGGGGTTTGAAACGTTTATTATGGAAAAAGTTGTTGAATCAGGCGCCCCGGTTTCATTGAGGACTATTGTATCTCCGAATTTAAGGCTCCAACCTTTGTAGTTGATCGGAAAACTGCTTAGTTTATTTGAGAGACTGCATTTTCTTGGGATACTCCTCGCCATGGCGTCCAAGTCGAAGGTAAAGAGCGTATCTACATTGGAACTGAGCCCCTGTTGGTTGTTGTAAGTAAGCGCATAGTATTGATACCACGTGTTTGGAGAAACTGCCGAGTCCGTATAAGAAATTACTCCTTTTTGAGAGCGTGTTGATGATACGATATCTTTTATCATCTCAAAAGCGGCAAAATTAGCTGATTTGTAAATCTTATATCCTAATTCTACCGTTGAGCTGTCATAGAACTGCACATGCACGATATGTGTGAGCGTGTCATAAAAAACAGATAAATTTTGAGGGCTAACAAAGACAATTGTGGATTTTGGCGTGATGCTCGCCGAATCCCCGTTCGAGGTGTCCGCATGTTCGGTCAGCGAATAAGCGGTGAGAGCATAGTAATACGTCGTCTGTGCGGTCGGCCTTACCGCATCCGTAAACGATGTCGCGGTACCAGGAGCGGTATCAATCGCTTCGTATGTACCAGCAGCCACTGTCTTCCTAAGAATAATAATGCCTTGGTAGTCAACGCTGTTGTTCCGCCAGGTCAACTGTACAGCCGTGTCCGCGACTGAATCGGCGCTGAAGAGGTAAGGCGCCTGAAGCCCGAACGCCGCTTGCCATAAAAAGAAGACCACCAAGACGATAGGGTTTTTCATGGTATTTTTTCCTTTGGTTATCATCCTTTCACGTATAATGTAACCTAAATATGGTGGGGAGTCAACAGCCATTATAAAAAAATGTATTCTGCTCGAAAACACTATCTATCCACCGCATTCGATGAACTGTATTTTCTTTTTCCTTAGCGCGGCAAAGAGCCTCGGTGAAAACCCCGCTGCCCGCAGCTTTGCGCCGACATAGTCAAGCGCCATGTCCGGCGAATTGTGGTCCTCGCTCAAATGCGACAGCACAATGGTGCGCGGCGGCCTGCGCGACGCCGCGCAAATCTTGACAAGCGCCTGTGCCGCCTGCTCATTGGAAAGATGGCCCGCGTTGAAAGCCACCCGCTGTTTGTGAAAATAGGGACGGCGCGGGTTGTCCCAAAGCATGCCGGATCTATACGCGTATCCATAAGGGTGGGGAAGAGTATAGTGTTTTTTGCCAGAAAACAGAAATCTTATTGAAAAACAGAAACATCTTGGTATTTTTGTCTTATATTAACATAGGTAAAAGGTGGGTATTGACAGAATCCACAAGGAGGGCACATGATAAAGAAAATTGCACCTCGTTTTATTTTTCTGACTGCAATGGTGGTGGCTGCGTTTTTCCCAAATAGGATATTTCCCGCATATATCGAAGGGATTGACACGACGGATGCAAACGGATATGGACTGGATTCGACATTTAAGATTGGAACAAACGGCATGGCAATTGGGAACAACGGTGCATCTGTCATCAATTATAATAGCTTGGCTGGCT
>DATJAL010000018.1 GCA_035516255.1 Chitinivibrionales bacterium
CCGTAGGTCACAAAGGATGTGAAGATACGGTTCGAAAGTATGTTCGAGAACAAGGTGTCGAAAAAGAGTACGAGTGTTTGCATAAAGAAGCGGTTCAGTTATTTTTGTTTTGACTTAGATACCCCGTCAGCTCTGCTGCGGCGTAGTTCATTTGATGGGGAGATGGGGCGGCGAGATCATCAGTCAAGACCAGAAGGGAGATTAAATCTAAGACGGTAAGAACATTTTTTACACAATATTTCTGCAACTTTTCTCCGCGAAAACCCGTTTAATATCCTCTGAGCCCGTTTTGATCCAATAATGTCCTCGATTTTCTGGGACAGGATGTTTCCCAAAACCATATCTCCGTTTCTGTCAAGACAACAGGGCACCACCGTGCCGTCCGCAAGTATCGCAATCTGCTGCCTCAGGCCGAGGCAGAACCCGGTTTCACCGAAATCAGGGCCGCTGAGGTCCGGCCATTCAAAGCGTTTTGTCTTGTTGATGAAAATATTTTTTCCAAGATTGACTCCCGAAGACGTTTGTAATCTTTCCATGAGAGAATAGGACAAATCAAATTCATCTTGAACATGCCTGATCATCGCCGCGCCGACGGCGCCTCCGGCATCCGCGTCGGTGTCCCAGAGCCTGAGGCAAATGATATGACTTTGAGAAGCCTTCTTGGCGAAATCAATAATTTGACCGAGATAATTATTGACAGACGCTACTTTGCCGGCATCCACAAACGAATGCAGCGAAAACGTCACCTGCCGCAATGCGGGTTTCCCGACGATAAGATAGCCTTTTTCCGAAATAAGCGTTCCATTGGTGACCAAATTGACCAGTTTCTTATGCTTCTGCGCAATGTCAAGAAAGGCGGCGATTTCCGGGTGCAGCAGCGGTTCGCCGAGCACGTGGAAATAGAGATGGGTGGAATATTGGCCTAGGTTGACCAGAATTTTTTCAAACGTTTCCGGCTTCATGAACTGCGTGGTACGCGACGTGCCCGGGCAAAATTCACAAGACAAGTTGCAGGTATTAGTGATTTCAATATAGGTTCGTTTAAAAGGTTTCATAATATTAAAAAAAAATAAATCTGGGCGTTCCCCCGTCGCGTAAAAGCGGTTCACGGCCGCTCTACGCGACGGGGTCGGCCGTCCTTCCGGTCTCGGGCAAGCCCTCGGGCTGCCACGGCCCCCATATGCCTTCGGCGAGGGCCGGGCAGCACCGCGCTCCGGCGACGGCCTCCAGTCCTGCCTAACGCTTGGCATTAGTCAAGAGCCATTTTTATTCTCATCCTGCGTTATAGCATCGAAAAAAATGACACAGCTTGACACGTGCTGGTTATAAGACTTGTCTTTACTGGGCTTGTTGTGGGGTCCATTCAATTTACAAAAAGAAAGGAGGATGTTCCGCGCCAGGGGCGAACGGAGGCCGCGTTAGAACGCGGTGCCGCCCGGACGCAGCCGCGAAGCGGCATAGCGCCGTGGCGGCCCGAGGCGTTAGCCGAGACCGGAGTGAGAACCAGTGCCGTGACCGGCAGGCGCCATGTTGATTGACATGGTTATGAAACAGGATGGACTTCCCCCGCAAAAAATTATTGCATGGAAATCAACTCAGTATCTTGTTCACCAAATCCTCGGCCTCATGGCAAGTCTTTTCAAACGGGAATTTTTCGCGCCAGTCCGGGATCTTTTTGTCCAGCAGCTGGAACATGATGCGGTACTCGCCGATCATGGCCTTGACGGCGCCGGCGAGCTCGAACGAGGCCTTGATGTACGGCTCCACCTCGGCGATGTCCTTGGCGAACGACTGCGCCTTTTTAATGTCGGCGGCCGCGGACGAGAACTCGGCAAAATGCCGCACCTCGGCGCGCGCCCAGTCAAGCACAAGCTGGCATTTGGTCTCAAACACTTCCCTGTTCATGTCGGTTCCTTTTGCGCTGGTTTCGGCCCGCAGGTCGGCGAGCAGGCGGTTGCCGCGGGTGATGGATTCGCACGCGAAAAAACACTGGCAGCCGGCGCATGCCTCGAGCACGAAATCGCCGCCGCAGTAGTCCTTGCCGGCAAGCAGGAGAAACGACGCCTCCGCGTGTATGGTGCCGAGCAGGTCCACGATCCTTTTATCCATGCAGCCTCCGCTGGCGTTTGTTTATAAGAAAAATACTATTCGGCGGGGGAAAAAATAAGCGCCTCCCGTGGTTTTGAACCTTGTCAAAGTGTACAAGACATTCTATTTTAGGGTATCGGCCTAACAGTCCGGCAAGGAGACGTCATGGACTACGAACAATTGTCAAAAGACGAATGCGTGGAAAAACTTCGCGAGCTCGAAACGGCGTGCCAGGAACTCGAGCAGATGCGCGAGACCGTGCGCAGGAACGAGGAGCTGTACCGGGCCGCGTTCGAATACACCGGCACCGCCATGCTCATCCTCGAGGAGGACATGACCATCTCGGTGGGCAACCATAAAATGGAGCTCATCACCGGCTACAGCCAAGACGAGATTAAAAGCAAAAAGCTATTCACCGAATACGTGGCGCCCGAGGACCGGGAGCGGATGCTCAATTATTTCAAGCGCAGGCGCGAGGGCGGTTCCGACGTCCCCACCGAATACGAATTCAAGCTCCTGCAGAAGGACAAGGGCCTCCGCAGCATCCTCATCAACGTAGGCATGATTCCGGGAACAAAACGGAGCCTCATCTCCCTCATCGACATCACCGACCTGCGGTCGAGCGAACACCGGTTCCGCGACATGGCACAGCTTTTACCCGGCATCATCTGCGAGTGGGACAACAGCATGAAACTCACCTATGCCAACAAAAAGGGGCTTGAGACTTTTCTGTTCACCGAGGAGGATTTCAAGCGGGGAATCAACCTGTTCGACTTCGTTTCGCCGGAAGACCGGCAGCGCGCGGAGAAAGACATTTACAATGTCTACCACGGCATTTACGGCAATCCCGTGGAAAACACGGTCAGGCGGAAAGACGGCGCCCTCCTTCATCTGCTCGTCAACTCGGCTCCCATCACCGAGGGCGGCGAGATCATGGGCATGCGCATGTGCATCATCGACATCACCGACCGCGTGGTGGCCGAGCAGAAGCTCAGGGAAAGCAAGCACCGGTTCCGCGACACTGCCCAGCTGCTGCCGGGCATCATCTGCGAGTGGGACAACGCCATGAAGCTCACCTATACAAACAAGAAAGGGCTCGAGACCTTCCTGCTCACCCAGGACGATTTCAAACGCGGCGTGCACCTGTTCGACCTGATCCAGCCCGCGGACCACGAGCGGGCGAAAAAGGACATCGCCAATATTTACCGCGGCGATTACGGCAACCCTGCCGAATACACCGTGACGCGCAAGGACGGCATGGTGTTTCACCTGCTCGTCAACTCGTCTCCCATCACCGAGGGCGGCGAGATCACGGGCATGCGCATGTGCGTGATCAACATCACCGACCGCATGGTGGCGGAGCAGAAGCTCCGGGAGAGCGAGAAGCGGTTCAAGAGCATCGTTGCGTGGTCGCCCACCGGCATCGCGCTGTGCGAAAAGGCCGGCTGCCTCACCGAGATGAACCGGGCGTTCTGCGACCTGTTCGACATCCCGGCGAGCGCGGCGCCGGCCGAAGTTCCCTTTTCGGTGTTCAACGCGATTTCGCTGCCGGCCGATAAACAGGCGCGCCTTGACGCGGGCGAAAGCGTGGAGCACGAGACCGCCCTGCGGCTTGAGGGAAAAAAGGGCAAGGCCGAGGGGGACCGGTTTTTCATGTGGAACATCACCCCGCTCGAAAAAAGCCGGGACTCACGCGAGCTTTTCATTGTCCAGGTGCACGACATCACCGAAAAGAAAAAGGCGGACGAGGCGCGGCTGGCCGAGGCGCAGAAGGAAACCGAGGAGGCGCGCCACGTGATCGCCAGCCTGCGCAGGGAGATCATGGACCGGGCGAGCTTCCACGACATGGTGAGCAGAAGCCCGCTCATGAAGGACATCTTCGACATCCTGCCCGAGGTAGCGCAGACGCCGGCCACCGTGCTCGTCACCGGCGAGAGCGGCACGGGCAAAGAGCTCGTGGCCCGCTCCCTGCACGAGATGAGCAACCGCAAGGCTAAGCCCTTTGTCGCCATCAACTGCTCGGCCCTGCCCGACAACCTGCTCGAGAGCGAGCTGTTCGGCTACAAGGCGGGCGCCTTTACCGATGCGAAAAAGGACAAGCCCGGCACGTTCAGCCGCGCCGACGGCGGCACCATCTTCCTCGACGAGATCGGCGACATCTCGCCCGCCATGCAGGTGAAGCTGCTGCGCGTTTTGCAGAACAAGACCTTCGAGCCGCTCGGCGGGTCGCAGGCGGTGAAGGTTGACGTGCGCATCATCGCCGCCACCAACAGGGACCTTTCGGCCATGGTGAAGAAGGGCGCCTTCCGCGAGGACCTGTTCTACCGCATCAACGTGCTCGTGATAAAGCTGCCGCCGCTGCGCGACCGGCGCTGCGACATCCCGATTTTGTGCGACCATTTCATCGAGCGGTTCAACACGCGGTACAACAAGAAGATCAAGGGCATGTCGCAGGAGGCGGCGAACGCCCTTCTCGCGCACGACTTCCCCGGCAACATCCGCGAGCTGGAAAACGCCGTGGAGCACGCGTTCGTGTTCTGCAAGGAGCCCACGATCGGCGTCGCGCACCTGCCGCAGCAGTTCCGCGGCGGCGCCGCCGCCGCGGGCCTGCAGTCGATCTCGCATGTCAAGGACTTTGACGAACTGGAAAAACTGTACCTGCAGAGCGTGCTCGCCGAGACCGGCGGGAGCAAGATCAAGGCGGCGCAGAAGCTGGGGGTGCACAAGGCGACGCTGTTCCGTAAATGTAAAAAGTTGGGGATTGAAACGAAGAAGGATGAGGAGGAGTAATTCGAGATTAAAAACATGTCGGAAAAGACGGATGGATGGCGCGGACAGTTGTCCAGCATGACCTTAAATCCTAAATAAATCTCTTTCGTGTGCCATGGCCGTCCCGGCCGTGTCTCTATTTCTTCAATAGCAAACAAGAACAATTGCCTTTTATTGGCTGTGATTCTTGGCGTGTGGCCCAAGTATTCCGCAAATAATGGCAAATGCATGGTATATTATAATAGGTGTTGGGTGGAACTTGGTTTTGTAACCACTTTAGGGAAGAGGGGGTGCGCAAAGCAAAGTTAGAATCCATTATTTGTGCGGTTAAATTCTGAGCCACGAAAAAAATCTACTCAGGGGGGGCCATTACAATGAAATGCAAAATTCTTTTGGGAATGCTGGTTGTCACGATGCTGGCTGCCGTTTCCGGCTTCGCGGATACCTACACAGGCGAAACGAGCAATAGGGTGACGGTCAACATGGGTGTTACACCCTGGAAATTTACAAAATCCGATCCGGGCGGCGCTCAGGCGCCCACCTACAGCGATGCCGGATGGAAAGATGTTGGGATTCCGCATTGTTGGAACGACACCGACACCTTCATCAATCAGGCGAGCGGCGGCGGTGATGGATCCATGTACGGCGGAACAAACTGGTATCGCAAACATTTCACCCTGGACAACGCGTATGCCGCAAGAAAGATTTTCATAGAATTTGAGGGAGCGCATGTGGGCGCCTCGGTCTACGTAAACGGCACGTTCATTCCCGGCAACAGCGCGTATAATCCTCAATGCACCCATGTGATCGGGTTCATAGGGTTCGTCATTGACGCAACTCCGTATGTGCATTTCGGCGGCGCCGACAATGTTCTCGCGGTGCGCCTCAGCAAGAACGGTGCAACGTACGCCGACCCCGGTTTTTCCCTCGGGTTCCGCTTCGGCCAGTCGGACGGCGGTATTTTCCGGCCCGTATGGATGCACATCACCGACAACGTCCACATACCGATGAACGTGTACTCTGTTCTCAATAAATGGGGAACCTACGTGGCCACCACCGCTGCATCGGATGCCTCCGCCACCGTGCGCATGCTCACCAACGTCCAGAACGACGGGACCGCGGACGCGAGCGTATCGCTCAACACCAAGGTGGTGGACGCGAACAGCAACGTGGTGTTGTCGTTGACAAGCACGCAAAGCGTTGCCGCGGGGCAGAGCTACGTGTTCGACCAGAAGGGCGACATCGCCAATCCGCACCTGTGGTACCCGAACGCCAGCACCTACGGCACGCCGTATATGTACTCGGTGTACCACATAGTCAAGGTCAACGGCACGACGCTCGACGTCGCCCAGACCCCCCTGGGAATACGGACGATCACGTGGGACTCGGACTTCCCCTATATCAACGGCCACAAGCATTTGCTCTGGGGCGCGGCCTCGCGTTACGATTATCCCGCGCTGGGCACCGCGCTGCCTCCCGAGATCGAGTACCGCGACGCGAAGATACTCGCGGACGCCGGCGGCAGACTCTGGAGACCCGGGCATTCATCGTGCAGCCCGGGATTCGTCGCGGCCTGCGATGCCTATGGAATCATGCTCATCCAGCCCAGCGGCGAGGGTGAGGGAGCGTTTTCCACCGGCGCGAACGCGTCCGCCTACACCAAAGGCCTCAAGCTGGAACTGCACAGGGACATGGTCGTTCGGGACAGGAACAATCCTTCCATTCTTGCTTGGGAAGCGAGCAATGGGGACATAGACCCCGCCTTTGCCGATTTGACAAGGGGCGTTTCCACTACCTGGGACTCTCTTGCTCCTCGTGCCCAGTCTTGCCGCGGCGGCCCAGGATACGTGGTCGGCGACCTGATCGCGTGCACCCTCACCGGCTGTGACGCGCAGCAGAAGCCGTTTCATCCGCAATGCCCCTGGTGGGGAGCCGAATCCTGGGGCCGGCAGTCTTCGAGGTTCGCGTACGACTGGGAGATATGGTTTTCCGCGGAGTTTTTGCGGAACTGGTCGGCCGATATAACCAACACCACGCACCCGTTCGGCCTCTGTCAATGGTACCTTGCCGAAACGCCGGGTGAAGTGGGCAACTTTGCGGAGGGAGGCTCGCCGAGGTCGTTCGGGTCTTCGATGATGGATTTCAACCGGATTCCAAAGATGCTTTACAAAATATATTCGGCGGCGTGGCTGCCGTTCTCCGTAAAACCCGTGGTCTTCATCGCCCATCATTGGAACCGTTCGGGCACGGTACGGGTCAATGTGTTCAGCAATTGCCCCACGGTCAAGCTCCTGCTCAACGGCACCGATCTTGGTAACCAGAAGCCCAACTCCGATTCCGGAGTGGCCGGCCAGAACGACTTCACCGATCAACCTCCCACGTATCCCACCTCAATGCCGTACCAGTGCCATTGGGACGTCGCCTGGGGCTCGGGTACGTTGTTGGCCCAAGGCCTTGACGCAAGCGGAAAAGTGGTCTGCACCGACCAGAAAGTAACGGCGGGCGCCGCCGATCACGTGGTTCTGGTCGTGGACACGCCGCTTGTCAAGCCGAACGGCGACGTGTTCGCCATCACCGCCAACGGCACCGATGCGGCGCTGATCCTTGCCAAGGTGGTTGACGCCAACGGCATTTTGTGTCCCACCGCGAGCAACCTTGTAACGTTCGCCGTTTCGGGCCCCGGCAATTATCGCGGCGGCTCAGACCAATTCGTGACCGCGGGCCAGCCTCTCGGCTATCATTCGCCGCTTGATCCCGAGCTTTCCGCGGAAGGCGGCATGTGCAAGGTTGCGGTGCGGTCGACATTCACGACCGGTACCGTGACCGTGACGGCAACCTCGCCCGGGCTCGGCAGCGGCACGGCATCGTTCACCGTTGTCCCGGTGCCGAACAACGGGGTGGTAACCGCGGTGAGGCCGGCGGCGCGTATGAATGCGGCCTTAACCATGCCGGCGCTCGACATTCGGACCATCAACGGCGTGGTGAAGTATTACGTAAGCGGTCCCTCGCTCGTTTCCATGGAGATTCTTGACGCAAGAGGAAGAGTCCTGGAACGGACGGCCGCTTCGAGGGTGGAAGCCGGCTGGCACCCGGTCGCGATGAAGGGAACCCTTGGTAACGGTAAATCCGCAAGCGGTGAAATTTGCTTTGTCCGTCTTGACGTGGGCGGCGAGCGATTTGTCAAGCGCGTGCTCATGGTGCGGTAAAGCCGCTCCGCTGTGCTCGAACAGGCAAGGCATACGATAAGATGCCTTGCCTGTTCTGTTCATATCCGGCGGGCGACGGGTGGCCCGTATGCCCTCTCAAACAAATAAAGAATAACGCCGCCGATTGTCACGGCACTCCGGGCCGTGATATGGGCCACCTTTTTAAACATTTTGACCGGATTTTTAGTTAAGCTTATAACAAGAAAAAAATCATTCGAGTATGTCCTTTTGTCTCCGCAAAAGGGTGGTTTGTGTAACGGTCATTCCAGATACGCCCCCTCCGTATGCCAAGGCCGTCCCGGTTTTTATCGCTTGACTAAAAGCCATAATGGAAATTTTCCCCACTATTGACAACAATCGCAGGAAGCCTTATATTGCCTTGTAGGTAAATCCCACGTTAAGAAGGTAAGGAGGATTTCACATGTCCCAAAAATTCCATCCTTCAAAATTCTCCATTGTCCTGGCAGCATCTGTCCTGACCGCTTTTTGTTTAGTCATAAACATTCATGAACTTTCCGCCGCATCGACAGATCCTGTTCCGCCGCGTTTTTTCGGCCTGCATGGCATGGGGTTTGGGTCCAATGGAATTCCAACGCCGTCCAAGCCCTACGGTTTATTGAGAACGTGGGACCACTGGGGATGCGGCGACATCAGCTGGGCAGGATGCGAGCCGTCGCGGGGAACTTTCAGCTGGAATGCCATGGACAAGCTCGTGGATTCTCTCAAAGACAAGAACGTCGACATTCTCTACTGCTTCGGCGGGACGCCGTCGTGGGCGGCGGCCAGTCACACCGCTCCCCCGACGAACATCCAGGATTGGGACGACTTCGTAACTGCATTTGTAAACCGCTACCATGCGAGCATCAAATTTCTGGAGTGCTGGAACGAGTCAATGGCCGGGGAGGGGTTTTATACCGGCACCATTGCCCAGCTCGTGCAGCTTGCGCAGCACCTCTATACCGTTACGAAATCCGTTGATTCAACGGTCACGGTCCTGACGCCTGATGCGACCGGCGGCTCGTACAACATGTCGAAATTCTACGGTGATTACTTTACCGCCGGCGGAGGCGCCTATGCGGACGCTGTCGCGTTTCACGGCTATTGCTCAATGGCCGGCGCAGGCACGTACACGTATCCGGAAGAGATAATAGGCATCGTGGGGAACCTGAAGGCCGCGATGAGCGCCAACGGCCAGGGCTCGAAACAAATCTTTGACACCGAGGGAAATTGGGGTGATGATTCAAATATGCCCACTCATGATGATTGCGTGGCGTTCCTGGCCCGTCATTACCTTCTCCAATGGTCGCTGGGAGTGTCGAGCTATGCCTGGTATTGCTGGGACAATAATAACGGCGACTGGCAATGGGGGCAGCTGTGGACGCCGTCCGCCGGCCTCAACGCCGCTGGAATCGCGTATCAGCAATTATACAGCTGGATGGTCGGCGCCACGATGAGCCAGCCATACACAACGCAGGGCTCGGTTTTCACCTGCGGTTTCACACGGCCGGGCGGCTATAAAGCGATTGCGGTATGGGACACCAACAGGACTTCGACCTCGACGTTCACCGTTCCTAACGGTTATATCCAGTACCGGGACCTTGCAGGCGGCATTCACAGCCTAACCCAAACAACGGTTGCCATAGGGATAATACCCATTCTGCTTGAAAATCAGACCGCTGCATCCATCAACCAAAACAGACCAGAAGCGGCCTATGCCGCGCAGGGAGCAATGAAGCAACCTACAGCTCTTTACAACATGAGAGGTCAAATGCTCATCCGGCAGACGAGCGTGGAATCGGTCATGCAGGACATGCGCCGGCAGGCCCTGCCGCGAGGTGTCTATCTTATGCGCGGTCAAACGGCGGGCCGGACGGCTGCAACCCGTGTCGTGTGTCTGCCTTGACATTAGCAAGTGCATGTCGCAGAAATTCCCGGCTGCTTGAGAGCTAATGCCCGGTACAGATTTTTGGGTTTAGCGTAAGTGATAAGTCCGGAAGAGCGTAAATAAAGTATCCCGTCGTGAAGAGTGGAAAGTAAGGAGATTTTTTATGTTTCAAAGATTCCGGCCTTTTAACTTCTCCATGGCCATGGCATTTTCCATCCAGATAGCTTTTTACTTTGCCTTGTGCGTTCAAGAGATCTCTGCCGCATCAACAGATCCTGTTCCCCCGCGTTTTTTCGGCATGCACAGCATGGCGGTAATACCCGCCAAGCCCTATGGTTTATTCAGAACGTGGGATTGCTATTATTCTGCCGGGCCGTACACCGGCGACCACAACTGGAAAGACCTGGAGCCTTCAAAGGGAACGTATGTCTGGAGAGCGCTTGACGACCTGGTGAATGCGCTCGCACCGCAGGGCGTGGATATTCTGTATTGCTTTGGCAAGACGCCTTCGTGGGCGGCCGCACAACAAACTGATCCTCCCGCAAACATCCAGGACTGGGACGATTTCGTCACTGCATTTGTAAACCGTTACCATTCGAGCATCAAGTATCTGGAGTGCTGGAACGAGTCCGCGCCGCAGGAAGGCTTTTTTACCGGGACATACGTGCAGCTCGCGCAACTTGCCCAGCATCTTTACACCATAACGAAATCAATCGATACGAGCGTCAAGGTTCTGACTCCGGACGCGACCGGCGGCGCGTACAACATGTCGCAGTTTTACCCGGCGTACTTCGCCGCCGGCGGCGGCGCGTACGCGGACATTGTCGCGTTTCACGGCTACCCCTCCATGGCCGGCATTAATGTGCGCACACAGGCGGAAGAAATCCTAAGCATCGTCACGGCGCTTAAGGCCGCGATGAATTCCAACGGCCAGGGCGCAAAACCGATCTTCGACACCGAATGCTCGTGGGGGAACAATGGGAATCAGCCCACCGATGACGGCAAGGTGGCTTTCTTGGCACGTCACTACCTGCTCCAATGGTCGTCGGGCGTATCGATGTCGGCGTGGTATTGCTGGGATTGCGTCAATTGGGGGGACCTGTTGAGTTCCGGCACCCGCAGCGCCGCGGGGATCGCGTATCAGCAATTATTCAATTGGATGGTCGGCGCGACAATGACCCAGCCATGTACGGCCCAGGGTTCGGTTTACACATGCGCCTTCACCCGTCCGGGCGGCTATCAGGCGCTTGCGGTGTGGGACACCAACAGCGCCGCGACCTCCACATTCACGGTTCCCAACGGCTGCGTCCAGTACCGCGACCTTGCCGGAAACTCCGGTACTGCGGGCGGAACGGTCACGATCGGAATAAAACCCATCCTGCTTGAAAACATGAACCCTGCCGCCGTCAGTCAAAACTGGCCAAAGGCGGCGCGCGCTGCGCAGGCTGCGGAAGGGGACATTGCTGCTCTTTACAACATGAGAGGTCAAATGCTCATTCGGCAGACAAGCAGGGAATCGGTCATGCGGGACATGCGCCGGCAAGCCCTTCCCAAAGGTGTTTATTTGATGCATGTCCAAACGGCGGGCCAGACGGCTGCGAACCATGTCGTATGTCTTCCTTGACAACAGAGGGGCCTGTCGCAGAAAATAGCGGTGATTTTTCGATGGTAAAACTTCAACATTTCCAGGAGGTTCCATGAAATGGTACCACTACCTCGCCTGCTTCTTCGCGGGCGTGTTTTTGGCAAACACGGTCCCGCATTTTGTCCACGGCATTTCCGGTGACAGCTTTCCCAGCCCCTTTGCAAACCCGCCGGGCAGGGGCCTTTCGTCCCCTTTTGTCAATGTTTTATGGGGGTTGGCGAACCTGGTCGTCGGCTATGTTCTTGCCCGCCTCGGTAAAACATTCAGGTCGAACATCTGGGCGCTTATCGTGTTCTTTGCGGGCGTGGCGCTCATCAGCGTGCAGCTGGCATTTGCGTTTGCGGGAAAGGCGCATTAGAAGAAGTCAGCGCGTTTGGGTGGCGTATGGAAGCGAGCGGTCGAGGTTCCGTAGAGTCTCAATCCCTGGTCCGGATTTCAAACATACGATGAAAAGGCCCCCGGCACTGAGAAGCGTCGGGGGCTTTTTATATTCACCCGGTTACGAGAAATCAGTCATCGCTCACTCGGGATTAGCGTACCATCGCCGCGGTTTTCACCACGTACCTTTTCCCGTTGACGGTGAGGCTGACCATGATCATCCTTGAAGCGGTCGCGGTCCTGCCGATTGCGAACCGGTGAAGTCCGGCGGTCAAAGGGCCATTATGAAGCTCGGCGAGCAGTTTTCCACCCACGTCGAAGACGCGAAGCACGGCCCGGCCGCCCGACGCAAGATTCACCAGGGCGCTGTTACCGGAAATTCCAAGGATTTTTTCCGCCGCAAAGGTCGCGGGCGCCCGGCTCACCGAGGCCGCGGAAGACACGGTCACGCTGCCCACGCGCTCCGGCGCGAGCAGAAACAGCGGGCACATGCGTCCCGGCGGGCAGTAGAGGCTTTCCACTTTGTAAATTGCATAGCGGCCCGGGGCGAGCGGCTCGCTGGAAAAGCCCGTGGTCGAGCCGGCGGCAAAACAGGCGATATACGGGCACAGCGAGTCGTCGTAGGTGTACGAAAGGTAAATGATGGTGTCGGCGACGGAGACCGCGTTGCCGCGGTAAATCGTCCCGCAGCAGTGGTTCGCATTGTACAGGGTGAAGTGCAGCGAATCGGCCGCGGTCGGGTTCTGCGGAGTGACATAAACGGTGTCCCGCGGACCCGCGGTGGTCTTTGCAAGGGAGAAATCAACGGTGGTGGTGACGCCGTTGCTGACCGCCGTGTCGATGGTCTGCGCGACATAACCGCCGACGGCCGTCGAAACCGATACACGTTCTCCGTTCACGTCGAGCGGAATGCTGTCAACGGCATAGCGGCCGAGGGAGTCGGTGATCGCCGTATAAGCCACGGGAATAATTGGATAAGAGATGGCTTGGTTGAGGCCGACGGGCACAATCGGCACGAGAGTGCTTGTGGAGACAGTCACGGTGCAGCGGGCAATGGGCTGCAGGACGCACGGCATTCCGAGAAAACCCGAGCACGCCGCCCATACCGTTCCCGCAACGCGGCCGTGCGCGCCGGCGGCGACCAGGAGCACGGTAAGCGAGGTGTCGGACTGGGCGTACACCGGGATCTGCCTGCTTACGTATGCGGGATTGTCAAATGAGACCTGGTACGAGCCCGGCGCGATGGGTGTAAGCGCAAACGTCCCGGACGCGGCGGTGGTCGTCGAGTCGATAAGGACCTGGCCGGGGTTTGATATGATTGCGCCCGACAGGGGATTTACAATCGCAAGCTGCTGCCACAACCTGACCCTGACCCCGGGTATCGGCATTGAAGCGCGCTTCATCGGGTACGGATCGTCCATGACCGTGCCGCTTATCACCGCCAGCTTCACCGGCGGCAGGGTCTGGGCAAACACAGCGTGAAGCGTCAATAACGCTGCGACGACTGATAAAAATGCCTTTCTGATCATAAAACCTCCTTTAAAATCCTTTCAATCCCCGCGAATACAGACGGCAGATCGTCCAGGGAGCATTATGGTTCGAGAATGAGCCTTGACGATTGAGAACCATTCTTGATCAGATAAACTCCCGGTGTCCGTACTGCCGCACGATTGCCGGTGGAAGAAATAAGAACGCCCCTGACGTCATACAGTTTTTCTGCCAAGGCGACATGCGGAACAGAGGCTGCCGTGATGCCATTAACGATCCCGGTCGAGGGCGTCACGGTCACGGACCCGATTTTAACGGGCATGAATGCTATGGCAGGGCAGATTTGCGTGGTGCACAAGGGCGCGCGGAGCTCATACACCGCATAGGTTCCCGCCTTGAGCGGGGCGCTGTGAAATGGAAGAAGCTTGTCGATATCCATGCAGGCGATCATGGGGCACATCTGCGGCAGGTTGTACTGGTAGGAGAGAAGCAGTTCGGTGTCGTTCACGACCGCCACCGCCGTTGAGTCCCAGGTATACCGGGTACAGCAGTCCCAGTTCGGGATGATGATCGTGAACGTGATTTTGTCGGCAGTTGTCGGGTGCGGCGGGCTTACCGAAAGGGAATCCGCAAACACCGGTGAGAGAGCGGCCGCCAGGATCAATGCTGCAAACAATGTTTTTCCGATCATGAATACCTCCTTTTTTTATTGTCAACCATTTCTTAACGGTGCCACGTTGAAATGCTGTCCGGATACACGGTGATCGAACTCGTGTCGGCCTCTGCAGTGAATGCCGGCATGAGAAACCCCGGATTATTAGGAACTACCGTGAAATTCGCGTACAGACCGATGGTGTAACCGCCGGCCGGAAGAGGGCCGAGCAGGAATTCGCCGTCGTTTTTCGTGACCGCGTAGAACGGCGAACCCTGCACGTACACGTATGAAAGCGCCAGGGCAAGTCCTGATGAATCGATTGCCGTGCCTTTAACAAGACCCTGGTGTTTCAGGGTGTCAACGGTGTCGGCGTATGATGAGTCGGTGAAAACGGGGATTTTTTTAATAAATGCCGCTGATTGCGAAGGCTCGTCTTTGACAAGAAGGTTCACGTATCCTATGAAAGTATCGGAGAAAGCGAAGCGGCCGCTGTCGTCCGCCGTTGTTGAATCACAGAACCCCGGAATAGCAGAGCAGGGGAGATATGACTGGCTGTAAATGGAGATACGTGCACCGGGCCGCGCGGTGCCGCTAATCGATTTCGATACTGCCGCGACGGTGATGCCGGCGTTGCCGGTCTGCGAACTGTTTCCGCCCGCCAGCTGCGAGGAGGAGCATGCGCAGAACAGCGCAACCATACCGCTCAGCAGTATCTTGATGTTAAAGTCAAGCTTGGTTTTCATACAGCCCCTTTTGCATCAGGATTTTCGAGTTGTGCCGCTGCGGCCGGACGATCGCCCGCTTTCGACATAGGAAACGCCTGCACGTTCACCTGAAATACGCGGTTCGCATCGGCGTCCGCGTTCGCGATTTCGGCAATCTTGTCGTTTGCATCCATGAGCACCTTGCGAATCTGCTCGAACGCCGCGGCGCTCACTCCCACGGTGACGGTTCCGATATACCGCTGGTCGCGGGGGTATCTGTCCAGAGCCTCCTGCGCAAGGCGCATGGTTTCCCGCTGAAAGTTTGCAACCGAAAGCGAGCGGATGTTTTCACCCGTGGTGATGGCGGATGAAGTAAGTTCGAATACCCCCTTGCCGTTCAGGGTGATAAGATCGAGCTGTTCGAGCAATTTAACAGATTTCCTTGCTTGCGAAGCGGTAATCGGAGGCGTGACCAGCGATGCGAGGCGCTCGAAATCCTTTGTGCCACTGCCGAACGAATGCATGCCGATGAGGGAGCGGACCGCGCTGTGATACCATGTGGAATAGAAATCGTATTGGCCCGGCTTCACCGTGCGCACGTCCTTGAGCTTCTGCAGGGCGACGAGTTCGCGGTAATGGCGGTTGCGGTCATCAAGCGTTTTGGACTGGTTGAAATAGACAAGCGTCTCGAAGTACCGTGACTCGATCGGAGAATGCTTCAGCAGCAGGGAAAGCTTGTTCGCAGTCGCCTTTGACAGACCCTTGACGCCCTTGAGCACCGACGTGAGCCATGACGTGGAGTTGATGCCCATTTTCATGGAAAACCAGCGGTTGGAACCTGGAAGGCCCTGGGACTTCCTGTTCTCCACCCAATCGCTCAGATAAGCGCGGAAGTCTGTGTAGTCGGTGAGAGATTTCATAAAGTTTTGATCTTGTTTGTCTGCGTTTAAAAATCTGTCATTCTAGTGAGCGCCTATTCATAAAATACCGTTAAATTAATGTAATTTCAATGAATTTATCTATTGGTGGGCAAAATTTCGCTCAACGCGGTGAGCGCCATTTCGCGCAGGCACAGGATTGGGGGTTGAGCGGGGGTGTCCGAAGGGCGATAGGTGAAAATCTTTTAATGATCGACTAGAGATTTGCTTGGATTTTTTGGTATCCGAGCGGCGCGGAAGAAAATGATTGACTTACGCGATTTTTATTTTCGCGTGGACCGGAAGAAGACCGACCCGAGCCTGAGTCCAGACGAAGAAGAGGGGGCGCTCAAATTTCATTATCTACTCAATCACTCTTTTTCCCATTCTTCATTAATCAAATACTTCGCCACCACCGTCTCCACCGAACATGCGGCTTTTTGGCCTTTGTAAATCAACCGCAGCGCGTCAAGGTCGCTCTTCCACGCAAAGTCGCCGGGCGCGAGCAGGCAAGCGCTGCCCCGCTCGTGCGTGGTGAAAAGCTTGCCTTCTTTATAGTAATAATGCTCGTCGCTTTCGCCCGCCATGTAGGGGTGCATGGCGGGCGGGATGTCGCTGGGCCTGAACCAGAGTTTTATCTCGCGCTCGGCGTCGGCGGCGTTGGCGGAGGCGTGGATCAGGTTGTCCATCCGCTCGCCGAGGATCTTGCCCGCTTCATCTTTGATGGGCGCAAGAGTTCCCAGCGAGCGTATGCAACCGGGATTTTTTTCCCTGGCCTGCAGCGGATTGGTAGGTCCCGCAATGTCGCGGATTTTTTTTATCGCCCCCGGCCCCTGATATACAAGCGCGATCACCCTGCGCTTCCACGGTTCGTCGGGATAATGAAGCTTGCCGGAAATATATTCGATGAGTGACGGATAAAAAATCTTGCCGCGGTGCTCCGCGTAGTGTTCCTCGGCGAGCATTTTATTCACATGCACCACTTTTACGCCCGCAAACCTGAGGCCGGTGTGGAATTCGGAAAGCTGCGACAACACGTAGCCGGTGAGGGAATTTTTCAGGGCGTCGGGCTTGATGAGCACAAGGGTCTGTTCAAGGTCTTTACGGTCCATGCAGGAGGTCCTTTTGGTGATTGGTGGTAAACGTGAAATTTTATCGGAACAATAAAATAGATGATATTAAGAATTGCGCGCGATGAATACCGTATTATTTTTTGACAAGCGCGTCCTTCATCCCGGGCGCAACTTCAAGTATCAGATCCCGCAGAAATTCCCGTTCGTATACATCGTTGTCAATGACCGCGCCGTTGAATACCGCTATGTCAAGGTCAATGGCACGGGGGCCGAATTTGTTCGGTCCGCGGACGCGGCCGAGGCGCCGCTCCACGGCCTTGCAGTACGCGTTGAGCGAGGTCACGTCGAGGCCGGTCTCAATGAAGTAAACGGTGTTCAAAAAATCCGGCTGCTCGGCGAATCCCACCGGTTTTGTCGCGCGCGGTATTGCAGACGCGACGAGGCGCTGTTCCTTTTGAAATACAGTGCGGGCTTTTTCCAGGTTTTCCTCAGGATTGATGTTCGAGCCTGCGCTGATGATGGCAAAATTCATTGAGGTGCTTGATGGAAAATTGTTCCGGTTGAATTCTTTTATTCATAAAATAAAAAAGGGTTGACAGCAAACATATTTTTATCTCACCCGTCTATCAATACACAAATGTATGGTGCTCCATGTTGATCATAAAAAATAAAACAATACAAAATGGTAATAAATTTCATCATTAAAATTTGGCTTATTAACGGAATCCGCGGAGGAAAAGAGTGAAAACGAACATTCTATCAATCTGGTTTCAGCTTCTGGATTATTTAATGCATCACCAAGGCATACAATTTGCGTAATTAAAGTCACAGCAGGAAGGAGCAGGTATGGTACAAAAGAAGACGGTTTATAAATGCGACGGCTGCGGCGTGATCATTGAATCGTTATGGAACGGCGAGGAATCCGTTTTTTGCTGCGGAAAGGAAATGAAGGCCCTGGTGGCAAACACCACCGATGCTGCAAGGGAAAAACATGTCCCGGTCATCGAACGCAATGGCGCTAAAATCAAGGTGAAGATCGGTTCGGTTCCCCACCCCATGACAAAGGAACATTACATTCTTTTTATCGAGCTGATTGCCGGTAAAAAGGTTTTACGGCATGATTTTGCCGACGGCGACAGTGTTGCCGAGGCGGAATTCCTCGTTGAAGAAAATGTGCCGGTTATTGCAAGGGAATTTTGCAACCTTCACGGTCTCTGGGCGGTAAAACAGTCTTGATGCATTGAATCCAATAGCGAAAGATATTCTTGACGGTATGATTTAACGTGAGCGAGCGATCGTTGTTTCCATCAATTTGTCTATCTTTACCTCTCTCAAATTATAAAAAAATCAATATTGCAGGAACTGGCATATGATTTGATCTTTATTTTAGAGAAAAGGGGAATGCAATGAATACGAAATGGCTTTCTCTGAATGCGGCACTTATTGTCTGTGCTGGATTTTTTAATAGTAGTGGACCGGTTTTACCAAACGTACAGCTTGAACCGAAAGCGAGCCAAAGTCTGGAATATTTTTCCGCTCTGGAACAAGGCGACCCATTGCCGGAAAACGGTTATTTTGTCAAGACGATATTTTCAACGTTTCCCGATGAACCTTCCGCCTGCCGGTCTCATCCTGTTGTCCATCCGATAAGCTTGGAGCGAATGGCGCAATAGCGGCTTACCGCTGCAGCACAAGCACCGTTTCCAGATGATGGGTTTGCGGGTAAAAATCGAACAGCGCCGCCTTTGTGATCCGGTAGCCGCACCTGTTGACGAAAAATCCCGCGTCGCGCGCCTGGGTCGCCGGGTCGCACGAGACGTAAAAAACCACGGTCGGAAGGATTTTCGCCATCCCGCGCCTGACCTCCTCATCCATGCCGGTTCTGGGCGGATCCACGATGATGCAGTCGGGTCTTTTTTCGCCGTGGGCGAGCCCCTCGACGAATGCGGCCACTGTCTGGGCGACAGCCGATACCGTGGTGATGCCGTTTTCAGAAAGGTTCCTTTTTGCCTCCGCCACATGGTTTTCTTTGTTGTCAACGAGCGTCCCCCGTGAGAAACGAGGGGCGACGAAGGCGGAAAGAAAACCGGTTCCGCCGTAAAGGTCGCAGAACCATTCCCCTTGCACACATGCGGCGGCATAACGTCCCAGCGGGCCGCACAGAAAAAGATTCGATTGGAAAAAATTGCTTCCTGATATTAAAAAGCGCAAAGACTCCACCTGGACGGCGGTGGATGCACGGGTAACACCCTGTATCACCGGCAGCGTGGCCACCGATGAAAATCCTTCGGACCCTTTTTGAGGATCCGGCTCTGTTCCCGCAACGACCTTAACCTGCTTTGTATTTTTTGGAAATGTTGAAAGGTGTTTTGGTAATCCTGAAAGAAAATGGTTTAATGAATCGCACAGCAGCGGGCAGCACGAAACGGAGACGATCTCGTTTGACTTCTTTTTAAAAAAACCTGCAATTCCTTTTTCCCGGTCGATTTTTACCTGTATTCTCCGGCGGTATCCGAATTCAGGCGACGCAGTCACCGCAATATCGGGAACATTGCCTATCTTGCCGATCCGGGCAAGGCATTCCCGGAAGATTTCCTCTTTTATCGAGAGCTGCCTGCTGTACTCGATATGGAGCCAGTCGCATCCCCCGCACACGCCGGCGAGGGCGCAGGGCGGTTTTCTTCGTGATGACGAGGACTCTATGACTCCCGTGCACGCGGCAGGCGCATGACCGGAAGCATGAGGCTGCACCGTTGCGCGCACGGTCTCGCCCGGAACCACCCCGGAAACGAAAACAATACCCTGGTCCGTGCGGCTGAGGCCAAACCCTCCATGGACTAGTTTTTCTATAAAGAGAATTTTTTCCATAAGGCGACAAAAGGACTATGGGAGAAAAATAATTTATCTATTTGATCAGGGGCGGATTGCGAGACAAACTTTATATTGCCTTTTGCGCAGTTCCACGCTGTCATGCGCTTGATGAACTCAGCATAATCTCCATTTTCCCGCATTAAATAGTATTTTATAAACGTAATACCATAGGAAACTTGATAATTGGTTTAAAAATCATTTTGGTTGGCCGCCAGCCGTTAAAAGGTTTTCATAATATAATGCGAATAAGCGCCGTCATATTGCTCATGTGCTGCGGGTGGGTGGGATCCTCGTTTTCTGGGATCCGGATCATTGAGAATACTTCCAAGAAATTTACGTTTGAATGGTCAACCGACAACCTCCGGACTGTCCAGGGAGAGGGCGCTGCGTCCGTTTCTTTTACGGGAGCCAACGTTGACCTCGGCGACAACGGGGAGCCTGTTGTCCCCGCCTATTCTTTGCATATAGGTGTACCTTTGCAGGGCACGGTATCGGTTAAGTTGGATGTAACAGCCACGCACACGCAGCAGCTCACAAGCCCCCTGAGGGTGCGGAGGGCGCCGGGCCTCGGGCCTCGTTATCCCGGTCTCCGCTTTACCGGTCCCTGGATCTCCGAACCGGAGTACGTGAAAATCGGACGGCTGCGGTGCGGACGCTTCATCCTGCGTCCGGTTCTTTACGACAAGGCGAGCAATACCATCCGCGTGCTTGACAAGGCCCAATGCACCATTGAATTTCCGGCCGCTGCACAGACTGCGGCAGCGCCGGTTCCCCCTTCCTCCGATTTCGGCCACATGGCGAAAAGGCTCGTGCTCAATTATTCGGTGGCTGCCGGCTGGGCATCTGCGGCCGGGATGGCCAAACGCGCCGCGATCAAGCAATTTCCGGTGGACCCGACACAGAGCGCGATTTCTTTTCGTATCGGCGACGGTCACAACGGCCTCGGCGAGGGTACCATTGACGAAAACGGAATCATCAGGATCATGGCCTCCGACGTCACTCGCATCCTGGGGGCCGCGCCCATCGGCAACGTGGCCCTGTACGCGTCGTACAAGGGAGCAATGGCCTCCGACGTCCCGGAGCTTTCACAGCTCCCCGACGGGATGAGCGAAGTGCCGATGCTCCGCGTCGACGTCAACAACAACGGCATCGCGGATTCGTCGGATTATTTTCTCGCCTATGTCAGCAGCATATCGGACTGGTACTACGATACGTCAAGCATCCAATATTTTTACAGTATCGACCCCTACGAAGATTACCGGCATTATTGGATCACGGTGAAAACATCACCGGGCCTCACCCTTTCAAAAATGCCGCCGGTCAGTGCCGCGCCGGCCGCCACTTTCACTTCGACCAAGGGTCATTACCTTCTTAAAAAGTCGGTGTCGCCGTCCTTGACCGAGGGGGTTAACGGAGGCCTGGATTGGGCCTGGACAAGGCTCAGTTACTATATGCCAAGCTTTACGCTCGACAATTTCGTCCTGCAGAACATCAACTATGCCGCACCGTGCAGCGTGCTTGTGGGAGTGGGGTATAATGCCGGCGCACCGTCAATGAACATTTTGGTCGGCGGCACGGCGGCATGCCAGGGATGCCAGTTTAACGGATGGTATCCCATCACCATGGCAGCCAACCAACCGTTCACGATTTCCTTAAACCCCGTCGACCGGGGCGATACGCTCGAGCTAAAGCAAGTCGAGTTCAGGTACACGCAGAACCTTGACATGAGCAATACCACGGCCATGACCGTGTTCTCTCCGGAGGAGAGCCTGGGGACCATTGCGCGGTACCGGTTAAGCGGCCTGACCGGAGACCTTCTCTACATCTTTCGGATAGCGAACAATGACGCTTCCATGATGCTTATTGATACCGTTCGCACCGCCGGGACCTATGAGTGGAGCGACACGACGGGAATCGGCGTACGGTATTTTCTGTGCAAGGAGCAGGCCGTGAAGGCTGCGCCGCCATTGGCGCAAGTGGCGCCCAAAAGCAACACCACGTTCACCCTACGCGACCTTCGAAATCTTACGGTTCCCGTTGATTACCTGATCGTGACACATCCCAATTTCATAGTGCAGGCGCAACGGCTGGCGGCGCACAAAAAAAACATCGGACGTTTCTTGAATCCAATGGCCATTTCGATCGGCGACATTAATGATCAGTTTTCGGGCGGCAACACCGACCCGGCCGCGGTGCGCAACGCCATCATGTATGTACGCAACCAGGTGGCAACCAGGTGGGGGACGTCGTTCGATTACGTGGTGCTCATGGGGCTCGGCCATTACGATTACCGCAACATCGCCTCGTCGGACACGAGTTTCGTTCCCGTTGCGGAATTCAGGGACAAATGCCTTGAGGATTTTTTCGTGTACCTGCAGCCCGGCGAGGATCCGGAAAGCGATTTAACGACGCCCGATTGTTTCATCGGCCGGATTCCCTGCCAGACCTCGCAGGGAGCCGCGCAAGTGGTGGACAAAATTATCCAGATGGAGGATCCCACGTTCGCGGACTTTACCGGATGGCGCAACCGCGTGATTCTCGTCGCCGACGACGACATGCAGGGCCTAAAGCAAGACCAGCTCGGCAACCAGCATATGGAAGCGTCCGAATATATGGACACCATTATCTCGCACCTCCAGCCCGCGGTTGACCTGAGGAAGATTTACTTGTTTGAATACGAATGGAACAGCCTCATGGAAAAACCAGAGGCCAACCAGGCGATCATCAACGGGATCAACAACGGTGCATCAATTGTGAACTATTTTGGTCATGGTTCCGCAGAGGTTTGGGCGGACGAGCATATTTTATTGCCGGAAAATATCGGCAATATGCAGAATAACGGCCAGTATCCGCTTATCTCGTCCTTTTCCTGCGCGGTGGGGAAGTTTGACCAGCCGGGGCAACAGCGCTCTTTATCGGAATATCTGGTGATGGCCCAAAAAAGCGCTGCAATAGCAACCATTTCCGCCATGCGGGAAGCCTACGCATCGGACAACCAGAAACTTGCCGGCAATTTCTTCTCCTCCGTGTATGATACCACGGACACTGCGGCGCGGACCTACGGCGAAGCGCTGGCGCTGGCAAAAAGCGAGTGCAGGGACGACAATGAAAAGGTGTATTCGTATCTTGGAGACCCATCCCTGCAGACACCGCGGCCGGCCCGCAAAATTTTTCTTTCCCTCTCCAACGACAGCGGAAAGACAATTGACACTGTAAAGGCCCTCATGCGGGTGACCGTCAAAGGCACCGTCTCACAGAACAGCGGAACTCCGGACCTGCAATTCGGGACCGCTGAAAAGCCCGCAACGGTGCTTATCAGCTTATTCAATCCGGCGTTCATTACTTCGCGTAAAGATAACTGGCAAAGCATGAACAGCCTTCCAGGCGTATCCCTTAACAATCAGACCTATAAATGGCCTGGAGCGGAGCTTTTTGCCGCCCAGGCCCGGGTGATTAACGGGACATTTGAGCAGCGCATCCTAATTCCAAAAAGCGTGACCTTGGATCAGAACGGGGCCAATCTTACGGCATATGCATGGAACGGGCCGACCATTGCAATGGGAGATAAAAAGGATTTTATTTTTCACGGATTCGGTCAATTACCTGTCAACGACACCACGGGGCCCACCATTTCGGTTCGGCCGGTGTATAGCAGCGGGTCGGCCGTCACCGACGCTTCGGCAAGCAAGGGCGCATCTTCCACCGACCGGATAATAGGCCCGCTCCCGTTGACTCTGGAAATCATGCTGTTTGATTCAAACGGCATCGACATCGTATCCACCGGCCCTGACGAAGGCATCACCTTTGAAGTACCTGGCGTGGTGGCGCGTACAAATATTAACTATAAATTCCAATTCGACCAAGGTGAATTCCGCAAGGGGGAGGCGAACTGGACATTCAACGACGGCGCGATATCGCCGGGCACCTATACCCTGAAGCTGAGCGCGCGGGACTTGCTGGGCAACGTTTCGAGGAAGAGCATCACCATAGAAATATCCGCGCCGCAGGAACTGGCCCTGTATCACGTGTTTAATTACCCCAACCCGATGCGGATGGGCGAGTCGTGCAGGTTTTATTTCGACCTTTCACAGACAACCAGTCAATCGGCAGACGACAGGGTAAAGGTGTCCATACGGCTTTTTACGTTGTCGGGCCGTCTTGTGCGCGTTTTCAACGATATACAGCGCGGGGAGCTTTTTGACGGGAAAGACAATTTTAACAACCCGTTGTCGCCCGGCGTCTACCTGTACCAGATGATCGCTGTGGACAAGGTGCAGCAGAAAGTGGTGAAAAGCAAGATAGAAAAATTGGCGATCAATCCGCCGAGATAAAAAGATAGTCATGAACGGATTTTTGGAGTGTTTGCTGGTTTCGCGGTGGTTAAGATATTTATTTATTTAATTTAGAATCAATGAATTCTTGCTTTATCAAGAGCGCATGACATATCTTTCAAATAAGTCAAGTAACTTCTATTAACGTTTCATAATGTCGGGATTTTTCAAGCAGCCAACTTCCTTTTTTACCTTCCAATTCTTCCTGTCTTTATCAAGTAAAACGTAATTGGTAAAAAGGAAATACGAGTTCTTTGACATTGGTCGGTGCGGCAATAACGTCAATGCCGTCGTTTTTAATGGATTGAAAGGAGGAAATTAGTATATAGAAAAAAGCAATGAAATTTTAGTAATTAACGAGGTGATATTGAAAAACGTAAGAAAACTACAAAGATGTTAAGCACAAACAAGAAAGTAAAAATGCGACAACTTGGATCAGACACCTTGAAGCGCAAGAACCAATTATTAAACCTTATGGAGTCATTTTATTATGGATTTAGCACCAATAGTAATTACAGCTTCAGCTATAATTATCATTTTGCAGATTGTTTCAATAATTTTGATTGTGACAAACAAGAAGAAAGCGGTCGCGAAGCCCGATTCAGGGGTGAATCCTGTGAATAACGATAACCGGGACTTCAGGAAGAGACACGACGAAAACCGCTTCAGTAAAAAACCTGTTTTTGAACAGAGGCCAAAGCCTTTCACTCCACCGCAGGCCCCGGCCGTTGATCACGTGGAGAAATCCCTGCGGGACATTAATCTCAAGCTTAAAAACGCTGAGCGCGACCAAGAGAACGCTCGCAGGAAAATTAGGGACGTCATTCAGAATCCCCAGAACCAGGATTCCCAGAGACGGATTGACCAGAACAGCGGCAGGCCCAATAGGGGAAGAGAAGACGATTTTAGGAGACGGGACAGACACGGAAGGCATCATGGCGGCCATTTCAGGGACCGGGACCAGAACAGGGGCCAGGAGAATTCCAGGCCGCAGGGTGAGCCGGTTTCCGGCCAGGGAACCGCACCGGGCGTCGCCGCAGATGCTGTCAGGCCGCCGCAAAATCCTGCGGTAATCCTGCCTTCAATTGAAAAAGAACCCATTGCCGTTGTTCCGGAAAATACCGAGATCCTGCACGGCAGAAAAGTGCTTGTACGCCGGAGGATTTTAACCGAAGAAGAACAGGCGCAGGCGGCGAAGAGTGGTCAGGCGGGCGCAGATTCCCAGCAGTCAAGCCAACCGGTTATCGGTGAAGTTAGCATGCCCCAAGGTGAAAATGCGGGCAAGGAACGCTCTTCGGAACCAACGGCGCCGCAGGCGGCGGCTGAACCGGAAAGCGAAGTTCAGAGCATCAATTTCGGGAGATAATAAGCAGTAATAGCATTTGATCGATGGGTTGACAGGCCGGAGAAAATTTCCGGCCTTTTTTATTGGAAAAATGCTCAAAAAATCGGGTCACCCAACATTCAATCTAAAATGGCAATTTATCATTTTGGAAAGTATTTTCGTAATAGAGATATGATTGTTTACAAGCCGATCGCGAAAACCACCTATGATGTCTGCATCATCCACCTTGCCGATGCCCGGTTTTATCCTTTTTTTCACCGGCAGGCGCAGGCGCTCACTGAAAACGGGTATAAGGTGGCGCTGGTGTCATGGGAACGGAATCCAGGCGAGGCGGACCCCCAATGGCCCGGCATCGACGTATATCCGATCTGCATACGTTCGGATTCGATTCGCGGAAAATGGTATTTTATACGATATTTTTTTTCGCTCACAGTTGTTTTATGCCGTTTAAAGGCGAGGCTGTACGAGGCCGTTGACCCTTTGGCCCTCCTTCCTGCGCGGCTTGCGGCACGGCGCCAAAAAAGCAGGTACAATTATTTTTCCCTTGAATATTTCCAGGGCATTGAACAGCTTGTTGCCAAGCCAATCATGCGCTTGATCTGGCGATCGGTTGAGCGTTTCGGTGTGGCAAGGGCGCGCAATGTCGCAGCGGTCTGCAAAACGACGGAACAGCTCCTCAGGCGGGACTTCGGCCTGCTCAGGACCTCGGTGGTGCTCAATGTTCCAGCCCGCCTCGACTATGCTGCTGCGGCGGACGGCCGGCTGCGCAGGCGCATCGGCATTCCCCCGCAAACGCCGCTGGTGATTTACAAAGGCGAGATATCGGAGAACCGGGGGCTTCTGCCCTTTATCGCCGCCATGGACCAGTTTGAGCCACTGCATTTCGTTCTGGTGGGCGGCGGCATCTACCAGGAAAGGCTCGGCCGTGAAGCAAAACAACGGGGCCTTGACAAAAGAATTCATTTTATCAATCCGGTGCCAAGCAACGAGTTCGTCCATTACCTTAAGGATGCCAACGCCGGCCACGCCATCCACGAAGCCGTAGGCGTCAACATGACCATCACGCTTCCGAGCAAGCTGTTCGACTACATCAACGCGGGCATTCCGGTGTTCACGGGCGACGGACCCGAGATGTCGCGCATCGTCAAGGAATGGGACGTTGGATGGGTGGTTTCCGGGGCGGACGTCGAAAGCATCAGGCAGGCGATCAAGAAGTTTTTGCTTTCGCTTTCCGACGCAGAAAAATTCCGGAAAAACTGCGCGAGGGCCGCCCAGAAATATTGCTGGGAAAACGAAAAAAAGTCATATCTGCAATTCATTGAAGAGGCAATGGGATAGGAATTGCCGTGAAAAGCCTTCACTTCTCCTTTTTCAATACGGTGAACGTCCCGTTGACGTTCTGTAAAGTCTATGAGGCGATGGGGCACGGCGCAAGGCTGTTGACCGTTTACAAGCACCGCGGCGCCATCCCGGAAGACATCTGCCTCAATAAAAAGCTTTTTGATCCGTGGTGGCTGCATCAGCTGCGGGGCAAGCGGGAAAAAACGGCTGAAAAATTAATTGCGAAGGAGGCCGAACGCGGCGCACTTCATGAATATAAACCCGCCACGGTCCTTGAGAGCGTTTATGTTGCGCTGCGCGACAATTGGCGGGCCCTGGAATTCGGCGGGCTGGCGAAACGGTATGATCTATTCGGGTTTGACATTTACCATTTCCACGGCGGCATTGATTTTTTCCGTGATTCCCGCTGGGCAAGAAAGCTTGCCGTAATGGGCAAACCCATTGTCTGTCACTATCACGGCCCCGACATGCGCACCCGCGGCATCGTCCGGGCGGTCGATGACGTCAGCGGCCTCAACCTCACCAGCGAATTCGACCTTCTTGGCTTGCATCCCCGCCTGAAGTACCTTGCCATTCCCTTTGATTGTTCGAACCTGCCGTCAAAGACCAGCCTGGGAAAAAGAATCCGCATCATCCATACACCGTCGAATCCGGCCGCAAAGGGAACGCATCTCATCGAGCCGGTGCTTGCGCGGCTCGCAGCCGAGCGCGGCATAGAATACGCGATTGTCACCGGCGCGAGCCGCCAGCGGGTGATTGAGGAAAAGATGCGTTCGCATATCGCCATAGAGCAAATCGGCAATTTCGGCGGTACCGGTTACGGCGTCAATTCGCTCGAGACCCTTGCCATGGGCATGCCCACCGTGACCGAATTCACGCCGGAGTACGCGGCTTTTCTCACCGGCCATCCCTTTGTGCTTGCCGACCGGCGCTCGCTGTTCGAGGTGCTCGTAAAACTGATTGACGATGAGGAATACCGGACCACAGTGGGATCAAAAGGCAGGAGATGGGTGGAGGAACATCATTCATTTTCCGCGGTATGGCAAACTATGCTGGAATATATGGACAAGGAACTCCCTGAAGTCGCGAAACGGCTCCGAACCTGATCACGCCTGGCAAACGGGTCTTATTTCCTCTTTTAAATCCGCGTACTTGGGAGCGGCGTAATCCTGCTAAGGAATCACCAAAAATTTGCCCCTACAGCTTTTGCCGTTGGCCGCAGCGGCCTGATAGAAATAGGTGCCGGGAATAATAATGCTGCCGGCATTGTTGGTTCCGTCCCAGATGATGATGGATGTATTTTGATCCGAAAGGACGCGGACAAGCGTGCCTGACGCGTCATAGATGCGTACGCGCGGCGCAAGCGGGTTCAAAGCGGTAAACTTGATGGTATGTCTGTTCTTCAGCGTGGTGCGCGACACGGGGTTGGGAAACACGGTGACGCTCGAACCCGAGGCGCCGGGCGCAAGCGGGCCGCTGCCCGTTTCGAGCCGGTACAGCCCTATGTCGCTGGCGATCCAGAAGGCGTTCTTGTTCTTGTCCAGGTAAATCCATTTGACGGCGGCGGTAAAGCAACCGCAGTTGGTGAGGTTGGTGAGGGTGGAATCAGGATCACTGTATGAGTAGATATCGTTGTCCTTGCAGAAAACAGGCTTTCCGTCCATTCCCAAGGTAATAGCGGAGAACAAGCTGCTGGAAGTGATCTTGTCGATTTTTGTCAAGTTCGATGTTTTATTATTAGTCACATGGTAGATGCCGTCCTCCGCAGAGATCCAGACAAGGGTATCGTTTGCCACTGCAAATCCCTGGATCATGATGCTCGTGCCCGAAGAGCTCTTCCCGAAGTGATCGGTTGTTATCTGGGTGGACGGAGACGTCGGGTCATCTGAGGAATTATAACTTAGGATGGTCATGCCGCCGCCGGTAAAATCTTCTTTTTTATTATATCCCAGATAAATGTATTGTTTGTTTTCCTGTTTGTTCCTATTGGCTGCGACAAGGCCTGTATAGCTTGTCCAGAATCCGAGGCTGCTGTCGGCAAGATTGAAGGACCGCCAAATACTATTGTCGCGAGGCTTACGGACATGAAGGATATTACCATTGTAAGCCTTTTGGTTTGCAATCCATATATTGCCCAGGGAATCCTCGCATGTGCCGGAGATAAGGCTCCAATACGACGTAACGATACCGTTAGGATCGAGAACATTGGCATATCGCGCAATGGGAGTGAGAACGCCCCGGTTCGGATCGGCTGAGTCCTGGTAGGAAGCCCACGTGTTTTGGGAACGGTCATACCATTTGACCCCGTCGGCAAACGTGCCGACCCAGAGGTCGTTTTTTGAAGTGACCGTTATTGAGTTTTTATACTGGGGCGGACAGGCCTCCAACCTGCCGATGCTAGGGGTGTTGTCCATGGTGACGGCGTTCCACGTTTTTCCGTCAAAACCGCCTATCCCGTTTGTCAAGTCGCTCGGCACATACCACAGCATGCCGTTCTGGTCAACAGCGCACGCGTTAATGACGGAAGCGACAGGGCCGCTGATGGCGTTATTGACGACCTCGCCGGTGGCGGTGTTCAGAAGAAAAAAATAGGAATACTGCGTCCCCACGACCACCCATGGCCCGGTGAAGGGCTCCACACACGTGACCGGGGAAGGAAACTGGTGAGCAAGGCCGCTGTTGGCAAAGAGCCGTCCGCTTGGAAGATAATAGGGCTTGCCGCCAATCACCACCGTGTCTACGCCGCCGTATTGCCAGGTGGTAGCGCCGATTTGTGATATTTTCTCGTTTGCAAACACCAAGGTGTCGGCCTGTTTGATGATACCAAGAATGCCGCTGCCGGAATTGCAGGTCCAGATGGAGGGATCGGAAAAGTTCGCCGTTTTGATGTCCGGGATGACGGCGGTGGCGACCCCATCTGTTGACACGATTGCAATGGTGTCGCCGAATACATGGATAGCGGAAACGTCGGTGCTCGAAAACGAGCCGAATTTCTTGACATTTTGAAAATTTTTCTGCGTGAGGGAAAAAACGCTGAGCCCCTTGGATGTCCCGATGAAAAGGCTGTTGCCGGACCTGAATATACATTCGATGTTCCATCCCGTCGCCTGCAGCGCGTTGAATGAGGTGAAGGCGCCGGTCTGGGGATGGAGGTTGACAAGGTACCCGTCGGCGCTGCCGAACCACAGGTCACCGGATGCGTCTTTTTCCCCAGCGGTAAGGTTGAGGTCGGGAAGATCGGACATCTCGGTGTACGTTTTCATGGTTTTGCTTGATTTATCGTAACGGACGACGCCTCCCGACGTCGCCAGCCACAGCACGCTGCCGCCGTCAATAATCGCATTGACCGCTTTGAAAGAGGCGAATTGCTTGAGAATGATACCGGAATGGCCGGGGGTGACGGCACACATCACCACCCCAATGCATAGGGCTCTTAGAGAGGTCCGTAATGGCCAGTTTTTTTTCATGAAGCTGTTTAAAATGTGTAAAGGGAAGTCACCCTATTAAAGAAACGATAAATTAATTTGTGCTCTCCCCTAAAAGGAATTCAATACCTCGGATTTGCTTGTTAACCACAAGGATTACTACGTTTAAGAAAAACCTTTTGGTGTTTATTTTTATAAATTATTGAAAAAACGGCAGGTGAATTCATAAAAAATCCTGCTTTAACCTCATTTCGATAGTATTATATTCATAGACCTTGTCAACAAGCCAAAGAGCTGCTGTCATGAGAGTTTTATACCGTTGCGTCTTTTTTACCCTGGTCATTTCGCTGATTGCCGGTGGTTTACACTGCACTAATCCGGAGAACGACAGGGACAGAAAACCGCGCCTGCTTATTTCCGCGGACACCACGGTTTCTGTCAAAGACACCATTCGCCTCCATGTGCGAGTTTGGGCAGATGGCGGCCAGGCAGTTTTTTTCAAATGGCGGCTGGACGGCAGCGCCGTTCTCCGCGACACGGACAGCGTTTGTGTTTTGTATTTTGGCATTCAGGACACCGGGAAACATTCGATAACCGTCACCGGCTACAGCGACCGCGGCGTATCATCTGATCCGGTGACGGTCCAAGTCACCGTCTTGCTGAACCCGCCAACGCTTTTTCTGCTTACCCGCGATACCGTCATTTTCGCGAATGATTCCCTGGCTATCCGCGCGTCCGCCTCGGATAAAAATGGCAGTGTCGTTCGCTACCTGTGGTCGGTCGACACCACAGGATACACCCTTGCCACGGATTCGGCGACGCTTATGGTCGGATGGGGCGAACAGGGCGGCGTGCATGTAGTGCGTGCAAAAGCCATGGACGACGACAGCATCCTGTCGCCGCCGGAGTCTGTGCTAGTGACGGTGCGCGTGACGCCGCCAGCCATACGGGCAATGCCGGACACCGCAGTGGCCATCAATGACACCTTGCGTATTATGGCGGAAAGGACCGACACCTTTGCCACCATAGTGCGATATGTGTGGGCCAAGAACGGCCGGGATTTTCTTGACACAACAGCCACCGGTACGTTCCCCGTCGTTTTCGACAGGCTTTCGGCTGGCAGCAGGCAGGTGCTCGTGAAGGCCGTAGACAACCGGCGGCTCGTATCGAATGTCGATACGGTCCGGATAACGGTTCATCTGTACCGCCCGCTTGTCACGATTATTCACGACACTGCGGTTGCGATCAACGACACCATCATTCTGCATGCCACAGGGTCGGATACCAACGGCCGTATCGTGTCGTACGTATGGTTCCGGAGCGGCAGCGCGTTTCTCGACACGACCAAGTCGGGAGACCTATCGTTGCATTTCACCAGGGCAGACACGGGCTTGCAGGTTATAAAGGTAATTGCCGTTGACGACGACACGCTCCAGTCGGCCCCGGATTCGGTCCGGCTTACCATACGCATGAAACTGCCGCCCTCGGTCAAGTGCATGAAAGACACCTCGGTGTTCATCAACGATACCGTAATGGTGCATGCCACAGGTTCGGAGAGTGCGAGCAAGAGCCCCATCGTTTTCTATGTGTGGGCAAAGGACAGCGGTCCGTTCGGCGACACGACAACAGCATCGAGCCTCGCGCTCCGTTTTCCCCGGAACAGCGTGGGAAAGCACACGGTCAAGGTGAAGGCCGTGGACCGGGACACCCTGGAATCGCCCGCCGATTCCGTGGTCATCACCGTGGCGCTCGGCCCGCCCAAGGTGCGCGTCATGCAGGATACAGTTGTTTTTATCAACGACACGGTGTTCCTGCACGCCGCGGGCACAGACACGAACGGCAGGGTGGTTGCGTATGCATGGGCGCTTGACGGGGCGGCATTCAGCGACACGACCGTCGCCGGCGTACTGAAAGCGGTGTGGGGAAAAGCGGGCGTCGGGAGGCACCAGGTGAAGGTGATCGCCATCGACGACGATACGCTCGCGTCGCCGCCCGATTCCATGACCGTCACCGTGCGGCTCGGCATGCCTGTTGTCAAGCACAAGGCCGACACCTCCGTGGTGCGCGGCGACACGGTGATGGCCACCATTGTCGCGAGCGATACCAACGGCACGATCAAAAAATATTACTGGGGCACCGGCGGAAAAGAATGGACCGACAGCAGCGACTCTCCTTCTCACCCCATCACCACGGCCGTGCATTCGGTCGTGACCGTTGCTTTCGGCGCGCGCGACGACGACGGGAACATCGCCACGGACTCGTTCAGGATTTCTTTTACGGCGGTCGCCTGCAGCATTTCGCTGACGCGCCCCCTATGGCGCGATACGTTGAACTTGTACAGCGCTGATCTGCCCCTTGGAAAGGCCGATTTTGTATTTTCGGCGCGGCGCAAGGACGCCGTTCCGGCCACCTTTACCTATGATATTTCGTGCGGAAAATCCGCAGCTGAGCTGGTCTCACGTTATTCCGGAAACGACACCGCGGTCATGGTGCCGGCGTTCGACACGGGCAGGAGTTATTTCAGGATCATTGCCGTGAGCTCGCACAACGACAGCGCACAGATCCTGGATTCGGTCGTCGGCGTATGGCAGCGGCAGCTCTGCTTCATCGGCCATTCCATAGTCACGGGCATGTTGGGCAGCCCTGATTCCGGCGGTTTCCGGCGCATGGTCATTGACACGCTACGAAGTCTTTGTCCGTCAAAAAAATTGCTGCGGATTGTCGGCCCGTTGTGTTCCCACCTGCTTCAGCCGCCCGAGGACGATTCCTCCCTTGCCGAAGGTGGAAGAAAGGCCGTTGATATTTTTGATTCCCTGTTCAATCATCCGTCTTTAAACGCTGACGCATGGGTGTACATGATGGGCGCCAACGATGGGTATTCCTATTACGGATGGTATTACACAATGTCCACAATAGATTTCATGCACGCCAGAAACCCCAAGGGTGAAATTTACGTGCTGAACAACCTTCCCATGCCGCATGACACGACGGACGGCGTTTACACCATAGATTCGGTGTTCCGCCAGAACCTCAATACTTTCAACCGCATGCTCGATTCGGTCGTCACCGATCGGCGCCAGACCTGGCTGGGAAGTCAAGAGGGGGGTGTGTGGCTGGTGGATGTGTTTACGCCCATGTCGATGCTGCCGGCGGATTCGGTGTACAACCCAGTTTACTTCTCGGATTTCTTCCATCCGAACCAGAAGGGGTACGACCTGATGGGGACAAAGATTACGCAGGTGATAAGGGCGAATACGAGGATATTTAAATGAGATGAGAGACGGTCGTGATCCATGGCGATAGACCCAATAACTCATTCATCAGCATTTTCATTTAACCCCTACGCTAAACAATCTCACCCAAACATTACTCCTCAGAAAATATCTCCAATACACCACCCCCGCAACCACCACCCACCCTCCCAATTTATAAATAACACCCACGGGCAAAAACGCCGTTGCCAGCGCGGCAATCGAAAACACCGCCCATCCGGAAAAAACCCACGAGGGCAAGGGAAACAATCCCGCCTCACGTGACGCCCACGCCATGCACAGGCAGTATGAAGCCGATGTCATGAGCGCGATTGCAAACAGCGTGAGAAAAAGGTCTGTTGTTCCAAGCAGCCGGGCGCAAACGATGGTCCCGGCAATGTTGACAATTGCGGCAACGGTAATGATAAGGGCGAGCCGCCAGATCCTGTTCTGGAAGCTCATGACCGGCGTCGCCGTAAAAAGCGTCATTTTGAAAAAATAGGCAAGGACAAGCGGCGCGACAAGCACGGCCACCGCGTGATATTGCGGGGCGATGAAGTATTTGCCGAACGCATGGAATGCCACAAGCTGCGGCAGGCATATTGCGAGAAGCGAAATAAGCAGAGATGACAATAGAACGATTTTCCGCGAAAAATCCCTGATTTCATCCTCGGGCAATTCTTTTTGGCGGCTGAGCATGAAATAATACGGAAACCACATGGCATTGAGTGCCTCGGCGAAAAAGGAGCCGATAATCGCAACTTTGGCCGCGGCGGCAAAGTAGCCGGTTGCCTGTTCGCCGAGCATGAAAAACACCACGTACCGGTTGGAAAGATCGTTGAGAATAATTCCGATTGACATTGCGGTAACCGGCAGGCCGATGCCGAGAAGCGGGGCGATGGCGGTCTTTGGGGCGAATGAAGGGACAAACTTGTCAAAAGCGCAGCATAACAGAAATTCCGCCGCCGCGGCAATTGCCTCTGAGATGAAAATTGCCTTTAATCCGGTCCTGTGGTTCCAAAGGAGCGTGAGGAGCACTGCAACCATGATAATGACCCGAAGCACCCTGCCAAGGCCGCTTTGCACGATTTTCTGGTTGAACCTTAGAGAGGACTTGGGCACCATGCTCACCATTTCGGATGCGGCCTGCACAATAAGCCACAACGAGATCTGGCCTGCTATGTTCTGTTTGAAAAAGAAAAGGCCGCACAGATAAAACACGATACCGCCGCCTGCGCACATTCTGAATAAAAGCCAAAAGGCGGTGTTTTTAAGCGACGTATTCCCCAAAGGATCATTGGGTTTGAAACTCATCATTATCGCGGACGGCAGGCCAAGAGGAACCATCACACACAGCAGCGAGAGCGTGGCGGTGATAAGTGAATAAACGCCGAAATCGGCGGGCGCAAGGATTCGCGTGTAAACCGCGATGAGGACAAACCGCACCGCGGCGGTAAAAACGTCCGCCGCGCCGTACAGGGCGCTTCCCTTGAAAAGGTACATCAGGTTTAGTTTTTTATGCTCATCCATGGTAAGGTCCAGGGCTTTACAAGGTACGCATTGAATTAAAATATATTATTACGGATTAACGGATTTTCAGGCGGTTTTAAGGGGAATACTTTTTACCAGGCACTTGTCCGGCGATATATTTTAGCTTTCTGCAATATATTTTACTGGATAAAATGTTGTCGGCCATGTAAATGAAAGTGGATTTTAGCCGTAGTATTGCTATGACCCTTGATCATCAAATAAAGCGTATATACCGCAGGTGTATCGTTTTACTTCCAGTATTGATGCTGTTTACTTGCGCCTTTGATCCCTTTTTTCCTCGCAAGCTTACCTACGTGAACCTTTCCGTGGTCAGCGACGGCAACGGGACCGTGTCCATCGTGCCCCGCGGCGGAAAGATGTCTTCGGGCAGCGAGGTATATATTACGGCGGAAGCAAACGCCGGATATGTGTTTGCCGGGTTTTTCGGAGATTTGCGCTCCACCACAAATCCGCTGCACCTTTTTGTAACCGAGAACATTGCCGACACCGCCCGTTTTGTAAAGCTGCCGGACTCCTCGCGCATGGCGAAAATACGGTCGGCGGGCGTGACCTTCACCATGGGATCCAGCGCCGCGCCTTCGCAGGTCAACGAGCGGCCGCCGCACCTCGTGTCGTTCACCTACGACTATTTTATGGACAAATGCGAAGTGACGCAGGGCGCATACCGCGCGGCAATGGGCGTCAACCCTGCGGTGGACAACGCAACACAGGGCACTTTCGGGGTCGGTGATTCGTTTCCCGTGTATTATGTGAGCTTCTACGACGCGGCCCTGTACTGCAACCGCAGAAGTAAAATTGACGGATACGACACGGTGTACTCCTACACGGCGGTGTGCGCCTCCGGCACGCAATGTCCCTATGTCCTCGAAAATCTCACTGCGCATTACGACCGCAGGGGATACCGCCTGCCCACCGAGGCGGAATGGGAATACGCATGTAGGGCCGGCAGTTCGTCCGAGTATTTCTGGGGCGATAGCGCTGGCGCCCAGGCGCAGAAATACGCCTGGTATAGCGGCAATTCCAACTATACCAGCCATCCCGTCGGCACGACGCAACCGAACCCGTTCGGGCTGTACGACATGACCGGCAACGTCTCGGAGTTCGTGGGAGATTGGCTGGGCACGTACGGCGATTCCCTTGCCGTCAACCCCATCGGCCCGACCGGCCTCACCCTCGAGCAGTATGAGGCTAAATGGAACCGGCCCGTGCGCGGCGGCTGCTACAGTCTCGGCCCTGAGTTCCTCAGGTCGGCTTGCCGTTCCGAACCGTATCCGGCGCCGGCGTTCATTGCCGGCCCGCACACCGGGTTCCGTACCGTGCTCGGCGTGTTTTTCGCGGACACGGGAGTCCGCGTCAACGTGCATGAAAGCGACACGCTCGGCGTCACGGTGACCTGCGCCAAATCGGATCTCATCTCGCTTATCGGCACGTCGAAGGTGAAAATTGCTTTCGTCAAGGAAGACAACGTGCGCCGCAGGCTGTGCTACATCGATTTCTCCGCGACGGACGCTGCAGTGCGCGCCATCGCGGACTCGCTGCCGGCATACGGCCCGGCGCTGTCGCCCAACGGCGCCTCTGTGGCGTACGGGTCGCAGAGTATCGGTTTTTTCTCGCCGTCCCAGACCACGGTGCGCCTCCTGAACAACGCGACGTCCACCTGCGTGCGCACGCCGGCCGGCAGCGCGGCCTACCTGCCGTCGTGGTGGGTGGACCCGGCAACGCTTGACACCTGCGTCATCTATGCCGAAGGCGCGTCCATGAACAATCTGCCGCAGTGGCTTTCGGAACGCACCATGCGGCTTCGCATGAGCGGACTTTCGTTTGCCGGACCGGCCGAAGCGGTCGGCATCACCGGATCGTACCACGGTGGGGCGTCGAAAAACGGCTTTTTCGCCGCCACGGGGTATCCGAACGCCTATCTCTGCGACGTCCGGCTCAACAACCGGATCAGATATTTCCTTCCGCCGTATTCCGGACGCGACGACACCGCCCAGGTGTGCAACGTGTCCATAACGCCGGGCATTGCCCGTCCCGACGAGATCATGTTCCTTGACTTCGGCTACCCGTTAAAGGCAAGTACCGTGGTGGGAAAGCCCTACCGGTTCCATTCCATCATCTTCATCTGCAACTCGTGCGTGCTCTGCAACACGCACGTGCAGCGGTGGTACGAAGTGCCTGCCGGATTTGACGAATGGGACTGCGTAAAATGGTCGAACCACCCGGACTTCGCCGCCGCGGCGGCGAAGCCGTCGGGCAGCGGGAGCGCATCGTCGCTGTTCATCATCAATCTCAAGGATTCTTCGTACTTGCGGGTGGCGGACGGCGACGGGCTGTGCGACCCCTACTGCTGGATCGATCCTGCTGAGGTTTCGGAGGTGCCCGATCCCTACGCCGATTTCGCGCAGTACGATGTGCCCATGGAGGTCAACTACGGCTCCCAGCTCCAGATCACCAAGAAGCTCAAACTGTTCTGGAAGCGGTGCACCGCCTTCAACGTGGCGGTATGCGGGAGCTCGCCCGCCTACTACGGCGTCGACCCGTCGTACATGCCCTCGTTCTCGGCCGTCAATATGGCCGTGTTCATGGACGAGATGCTGCTTTCCGAGGTGCTGTCGATGCAGTATGCCTTAATACATGATCCGAACCTGAAAGCCGTGCTGCTGGGGCTCGACCCCGGTTTTCTCAACCTCGATTCCCACTGGGCGGACCCGTTCCTCAACGGGCTTTACGATTCGGAAGGATACCGTTTTGACAAGAGCAACAATTTCTGGAGGGCGGGCGTTCCGGCGCCGGTGGCGTCGAAGATCAACGGCTTCGGCCCGGCGTCATGGGACGGGTTTGATTCCACCGGCTACACCGTTGAACGGATTTCGGGGTCCTGGGGCCAGCCTGAAATTGACAAAGGGGATTACGCGATTACGGACACCTTCGTGCAGGTGAACCTGAAACACCTTGCCGCCCTGGCGGACACGTTCGCCTCGCATTCCATTCAGGTGCTCATGGTGCAGTACCCTGAAAACCCGGCGTACAAAACAACCACCTCCATCGGCCGCTACGGCCCGTCGCGGCAGACCTTTGGCCTGCTTGCTCAATGGCTCGACAGCCTTTCACAGGCAAACCCCTTCTTCCATTTCTACGACGCGAACAACTACGGAAACCACGATTACGCCGATTCGGAGGCCGAGGACGCCAACCACCTGAACTATCTCGGCGCGCGCAAATTGAGCCCGAGGCTTGACAGCCTCCTTAAAATGTACGTCAAATAATTCGTGCTTGAACGCGGTCTTTTTAAGATAGCCCTTCCGGCATTTTTTCACAGTCTCATTGCTTTGATACCCCGGCGCTACAACGTATTTTTAACCAGGATTACGCTGATAAAAAATGATGGCGCCGATTGTAATCGCGGAAATTGATTATCCTCGTTAATTGCTCTTCAGGGGAGAAAGTATAATGCTGCATGGGATGGCGGGCCCCTTTTTCTGGACGCGGGCGCTCTTCGTGTTTTGCAGCCTGGTGGTTGCGGGCGTGTTTCTCAGCACCTTCTTCACCGTGTTGTACCAGCGGCTTTTCTATAAAAAGTACTACCGTTCGAAATACGACCCATCCTTTCATCCGCGATGCTCCGTGATCGTGCCCTGCAAGGGCGGCTCCCCAAAAAATTTCGAGGAAAACCTGATGTCGTTTCTGCGGCTCGACTACGACAGCTACGAAGTGCTGTTCGCGGTGGAGAGCGAAAGCGACGGAGCGGTTCCGAAAATACGAAAGGTGATCGCAGGCAATCCGAAAGCGTCGCTCGTTATTGCAGGACTTTCAACAAAATGCGCGCAGAAGAACTTCAACCAGCTTGCGGCAGTGGCGCGGGCGAACGACCCCGACGTGTACGTGTTCGCCGACGTCGACATCTCGCCCCGGCCGCAATGGCTTGCGGAGATCATCCTGCCGCTTTCCAACCCGAAAATCTCCGTGACCACGGGCTTCCGGTGGCTTAACGCGGAGCGCGGCACGCTCGGCCAGCAAGCGCATTTTTACATGAACTCATTCCTGTACACGCTCTACAGCACCGCGTCGTTTGTCGGCAGCGTGGGGTTGTGGGGCGGCTCCATGGCCATACGCAAGAAAGATTTTGACGAGCTTAACGTGGCCGGCCGCTGGTCCGAGACCGTGGTGGACGACAGCAGCCTTTCGCAGCTCATCAAGAAGCACCGGAAAAAATCCATTCTCGTGCCCACGTGCATCACCCACACCGACGACCTCATCGACAGCGTGCGGGACGCCACGCGTTGGTTCGAGCGGCAGATGATGTTCCTCAAGCTGTATCAGAAGAGCCTGTGGATCGCTGCCATGCCGGTCATTATCATCACCTTTGTCACGCTGGTGTGGCTTCCGTGCGCCGCTGCCGTGGGACTTTGCACCTCCCGCTCTTTTTACGCCGTGGCGGGCGGGTCCTCGCTCATGTTGCTTTTAGGGAAATTCATCTCCGACCTGATGTACCCCCTCCTGGGGACTATACCGCGGCTGGGCTCTTTCATGTTCTTTCAGCCGGCGGCGCTGTGCGTGTTTCTCTTCAGCTGCATACGGACCACCTTCAGAAGAACCATCGTGTGGAGCGGCATAAAATATTATCTCTCGTTTTCGGGAAAAGTCATCCGCCTGGAAAGGCTGTAACATGAACGTCGCGGTGTTCGCGTCGGGCGGCGGAAGCAATTTTCAGGCGCTCATCGACCGGGCGGAGGCCGGCGATCTCCATTGCACCTTGGCGTTATGCGTCGGCAACAACAGCGCCGCGTTTGCCTTTGAACGGGCAAAAAAGCATGGCATACCAACGCGCCACATCGCGCCGTCGCATTTTACAAATGAGCAGAGCTACGCAGAGGCACTGCTTGCCGTGCTCAGGGAATACCGCATCGATGTCATCGCGCTTGCGGGATACATGAAAAAAATTCCCCATTCCGTCATCACCACCTATCCGCAAAAAATCATCAATATCCATCCGGGACTCCTGCCCGGATTCGGCGGCAAGGGGCTCTACGGGGAGAAGGTGCATCAGGCGGTTCTCGATTACGGGGCGAAAATTTCCGGCATCACGATTCATTTCGTCGATGAAGAATACGATCACGGCCCGATCATTTTCCAGGACACGGTGAAGGTGCTTGACAGCGACGACAGCCACACCCTCGCGGAGCGCGTGCTCAAGGTTGAGCACGCGAGCTACTGGCGGGTTCTCGAGGCCCTCACGCAGGGGCGCATTTCGGTAAAAGGCCGCAGGGTGTATGGCGCGGTGTGACACGCAGTTGCTGTACGATTTCGACCTTCGCATCGAGGCCGGGCTCGGCTGCCGCGTTGCTGGGCTTGACGAGGCGGGCCGCGGCCCCCTGGCTGGACCCGTGGTCGCCGCCGCGGTGATGCTCGACCTCGGCAGGCCGATCCCCGGGGTCAACGATTCGAAAAAGCTTTCCGCGAAAAAAAGGGACGAACTGTACGGCCTCATCATTGCCGGCGCCGCCGCCTGGGCGGTCGGGGAGGCGTCGGTGGAGGAAATTGACAAACACAACATCCTGCAGGCGAGCCTCCTTGCCATGAAACGGGCGCTCGACGCGATGTCCCGCCCCTGGTCGCTTGCGCTGGTCGACGGCAACCGCGGCATCCCGGACCTTGACAACGGCCGCCAGCTCACCGTGGTGGGAGGCGACGGCAAAAGCGCGTCCATAGCGGCGGCCTCGATCATCGCAAAGGTGACCCGCGACAGGATCATGGCGTCCTGGCACGGCCGGTATCCGGCGTACGAATTCTCCCTGCACAAGGGATACGGCACGGCGCTGCACCGCGAGAGGATCAGGCAACTCGGTCTGTGCGAGATACACCGTAAGAGCTTCTGCGCTAATCTTGTATCGCAGACCGCCATGGACCTGGCCATAACGGCGCCGTCTCCGGGGAAGGAACCGCAATGAACCTTCAGGTCACCGAAGAGGGGACGTGGTACCGGTTCAAGGTCCTCGAAAAAAATACCTGGACGCCTTCCACGTTCTTTCCCCAGCTCGACAGCGTGCTGGCGCGGATAAAGACCGTGCTCGCGGAAAAGAAAGGTGCGCGGATCCTGTTCGACCTGAGCGCGCTTGACACCATAGACAGCTCGCTCATCACGGTGCTCGTCCAGACGGTGCGCATGACCGGCGTTGACCGCGTGAGCGTGCTCGTATCGCACCCCGATGTTTACAGCTGGCTCGCCCTGCTCGGCCTCGACCGTCTCGCCGAGATATTCGACTCCGAGGAGGCATGGCGCCGGAAGCAAAAGCACCCGGAAGGACAAGGATAAGACAATGCCCGACGCCAGGCCCTTTAACGGTTATCGGTACGCACTTGACAAACCGGAAGATTTGGGAAGGTTCGTGGCCCCGCCGTACGATATGATCGACACTGCCATGGTAGCGAGGCTGTACGAGAAAGACGCGGCCAACGTGGTGCGGGTGATCCAGAACAAAAAGGAGAGGTCCGACACCGAAAACCGCGACCGTCACCACCGGGCGGCAGCGTTCCTCAATGAATGGATCTCCTCCGGCGTGCTTAAAAAGGACGCGGAGCCATCGCTGTACGTGTACCGCCATGAGTTCGCGGTGCGGCAGGGGAGCAAAACCGTTTCGTACAAGCGCACGTCGGTGATCGCGCTGGTGAAGCTCGTTGACTATGAAAAAAGGCTCATCCTGCCGCACGAATACACACTTTCGGGTCCCAAGATAGACCGTTACGAGCTTTTGTCCGCAACGCGGACCCACTCCGAGCTCATCTTCGGTATCGTGCCCGACGAGGGGCTGCTTTACAAGGTGATAACCTCATGCGCAACCGGACCTGTAGTGGGGTCGTTCGAGTCCGATGGAGGAGTGCGGCATTCCCTGTTCCGCATCGCGGACGGCGCCGCCATTAAACGGCTCACCGACGCCCTTGCGGGAAAAAAAGTGCTCATCGCAGACGGACACCACCGCTACGAAACCGCGCTCACATTTTTCAAAGACACGGCCAACCCCGAGCATGCCTACGTGGTCATGGCGCTCGTTTCCATGGCCGACCCAGGCCTCGTGATACGGCCCTTTCACCGTCTCGTCCGCTCATCGCCGGGCTCGCTCGACGTGCCCCTCATGCAAGCGCTGAAGCAGTTCTTCGATGTAAAGGACCTCGGCCCCGCGGCGTTCGGTGCGGTGCAGAAATTTCTTGAGAAACGCGCGCTGCCCGAAATACTTTTTCTCGATTCGTCGGACCAACGGCTCTACGGGCTCACGCTGAGCCGGGCCGGCGGCGAGTACCTCTCAAAGAACCCGCACGGCATGTCGAAACGGTGGAACCTCCTCGACGTCTCGAAGATAAATTCCATTGTTGTCAACAAGATCCTGTCACTCCCGCTCGACGGCACCGTGCTCCACGACCTCATCGATTATCTCAACGACCCCGAAGCCGCCTATGACGAGGCCATGCGCGACGCCAACGCGTACCGCGGCGCGTTTTTCATCCGGCCGCTCGACATCGAAACGGTCAACGCGATCGTGTCCGGCGGCGAGCGCATGCCGCAGAAGTCGACCAATTTTTTTCCGAAGTTCTTTTCGGGCCTTGTTTTCAACCGCATGGAGAACGGGTGAGACTGTCCCGCGCCATCCAGTGGGTGTTGGGCGCCGGCCTCGCGGCCGCGGGTCTTTTGATTTTTTTCAGGAATGTCGAGCCGCACCGGCTGGCCGAGCAGCTGCTCCACACCAACCTTTTTGTTATCCTCCTCTGCGCCTTGTTAACGGTGTTCACGCTGTGGTTCAGGGCGCTGCGGTGGCGCGTTTTGCTTCCCGCAAAACAGGCAGCGCATAAAAAACGGTTGTTCTCCATTGTCTCCGTCGCGTTCATGATCAACAACATCCTTCCCGCACGCATGGGTGAGGCGGCGCGGGTCGTCCTGTTATGGAAGAGGAACGGATACGGCATCGCGGTAAGCATCGGCACCCTCATCATGGAGCGGGGGATCGACCTTCTCATGTTCAGCGCATGCTTTTTTATGCCCGTGTTTCTGGCGCCTATTTTCAGCCCGGGCGGCGGCCTGGCATCGGAGTCGGGTTACAAAACGGCGACGCTGCACACCTTTGCGGTGATCCTGGCGGCCGGCGTAGCAGTGTCGCTGGCGCTGCTATTTGCCTATTCCCGCGCGCCGCAGGCCGTTGCATGGTTGGGCGGAAAATGCCTGAAATTGCTTCCTGTCAAGATGCATCCCCGCCTCAAGCGCATCGGCCGCGACGTGATTTCCTCGCTCGACTGGACATTCTCGGTCAAAAAGTGGCTGGCGGTGCTCTTTTTTTCCTGCATGATCGTGTCGTGTTACGCACTCATGATCGTTTTTCTTGCCGGACCCGGGAAATTCGGATTTTTATTCGGCCTTTTTTCCCAGGCGTTCGCGGCGCTTGGCGCCGCTATCCCGCTGGCGCCGGGGTACGTGGGAACGCTCCACGCGATGATGCTCGAGGGCCTTGCTCTGTGCGGCATGGCGCACGACAAGGCCCAGGCCATCACCATCCTGTTTCACGCGGTATCGTATATCACGGCGACTCTGTTGGGACTGTATTATTTTTTCAGCATGAATATTTCATTCAAAGACATTTCCGAAGCCGAAAAGACGATTGAAAAAGAGGAAGAACAATGAACGATAAAGAATTATTGTCCGGCTTTCAGCAGGCCGTGGGGAACATCAGGAAAGAGCTGTCAAAACAAATCGTTGGACAGCGCGAGGTGATCAACGATCTTCTCGCCTGCCTCATCGCCGGCGGCCACTGCCTTCTCATCGGCGTTCCAGGCCTTGCGAAAACCACGCTCATCAGGAGCCTGGGCCAGTGCCTTTCCCTCAAGTTCAACCGCATCCAGTTCACGCCCGACCTCATGCCGTCCGACATCACCGGCTCGGAGATTCTCCATGAAGACCGTGCCACCGGCCTTCGTGAATTCAGGTTTGTAAACGGTCCGGTATTCTCCAACATCGTGCTTGCCGACGAGATCAACCGTACGCCGCCTAAAACGCAGTCCGCCCTTTTGCAGGCCATGCAGGAACACGAGGTGACCTCATCGGGCGTGACGTTCCCCCTGCCCAGGCCCTTCTGGGTGCTCGCCACCCAGAACCCCATTGAGCAGGAAGGCACTTACCCGCTGCCCGAGGCGCAGCTGGATAGGTTCATGTTCTCGGTGGAGATCGATTATCCCACCCTTGCAGAAGAGGTGGAAATAGTCCGCACCACCACCATGTCGCGCGCTGCGGCGATTTCACCGGTGCTTGACACGGCGCAGGTGGAGGCGGTCCGCGAGCTCGTGCTGCGCGTGCCGGTCGCCGACTCGGTGGTGCAGCACGCCGTAAAGCTCGCACGGTCAACCAGGCCGGACGGCCCGGAATGCCCAAAAGCCATGCAGGAGTTCATCACCTGGGGGGCAGGGCCGCGCGCCTCGCAATACCTTGTTCTTGCGGCCAAAGCTTATGCCGTACTTGATGCCAGGCCGACGCCCGATACGAGTGATGTAAAGCGCGCCGCGCCGTGCGTTTTAAGGCACCGGATCGTGCGTTCTTTCCATGCGGAAACAGAAGGGGTAAGCACGAACGAAATTGTGCGTAAATTACTAGAAAACCCGTGATTTTTATCGCTGTAACTGTTTGAATTTTATAATGATAAAATACAAGAAGGCCGGACGCTCGCGTCTGGCCTTCTGTAGTAAGAAGGGGGCCTCTCGAAGATACGCTGCAATCGCTATTAAACCGCAGGTTTTATTATACCACCGAAAGGTCGTTTTGTCAAGAGCCGCATTTCTTTCGAATTGCGACAATCCACGATTTACGCAAGGGAAATCTATCAGCTTAATAGTCCTCAGATAGAGAAGCTAAACTGCGTTGCGACCACATTCCGTTTCGCTAATGTGACCGCAATCACAATACGTGGAAAAACAACAATGTATTTTTTTATCCAGACGAACTGTTATATTAAGAGTCTGTTCGTTCACTTTTTTAGGGGACTTTCAGATGCGCACTATCAGGTCTTTATCGTTACTTGCCGTTTCTTTTGCCTCGCTTGTCTTCCTTACCTGCACCGGGCAAGAGAATCCGTTCAAGCCCTCCGATGCAACAGTGACGCCTGAACTTGAAAATTCTGCCGGACAGAGCGGAACCACCATTTCCGACAGTGTCGGAAAGCCGGTGAAGATCATCCTTTTGGCCTATCTTCCCTCATATATCGATTCCGTGAAAGTGATTGTTGCCAACACAACCACGGCCGACACCGATACGGTCCGTGTTTTTAACAAGGGCACGGTCTGGACCGATACACAGATTGTCAACATTATTTTCAGAACGGCGGGGACCCGTACCGTCACCATCATTGTTTTCGCGGGCGGCACCGAAAAAACGTCAACGGTCTCAATTGACATTGCGGCAAAACCGGTGCCCAACCATCGTCCGGCGCTGGTGGTCACCGGCCTGCTCAATATCACCACCGCACAGACTTGCTCTTTGTCGCTTTCAGTGCGGGACTCCGACACGGGGCAGACGCACCTATTTACTCTTGTCAAGGGCCCGAAGGGTGCGACCTTCACCGACTCAATCTTCAGATGGACGCCGCCCGCAGGTTTTACCGGCACCGACTCGGCCGTGTTTTCCGTCACGGACAACGGCGCGCCGCCCCTGTCGGACACGGCGACCGAGTACATTACCGTGAGCGAGTCCCTGTCCCTTCAGATAACCGCTCCGCTGCCGGCGGCCACCAATGTTGCTCAGGGGGGAAGCACCGCCTTGACGGTCGCCGTGTCCGGCACCGCGCCGATTTCATACCAGTGGTATTATAATGGGGCGGCAATCGGCGGCGCGACCGGCAATAGCTATTCAAAGACATGGGGGGCAAGTGATGGTGGGTACTATAAAATAGTGGTGAGCAACGCCAAGGGGAAGGACTCATCAACTACCCAGGTCACGGTTTGCCCTCGCATAACCGCGGGACTGGGGCCAAGCACCAGCATCGCGATAAACAGCGCCACGGCGCTTTCCGTGACCGCCGCCGGCACACCGCCAATGTCGTATCAATGGTACCGCAACGACACCGCTATTTCCGGCGCCACCACGGGCAGCTATTCCAAGACCTGGGCCGCAAGCGACGGCGGAGTTTACAAAGTGATAGTTTCCAACGGCGCAGGAAGCGACTCGTCGGAAACCGCGGTTACCATAAATTCCTCGATCACGACCCCGCTGCCCGGGATAACCGGCGTCAAACAGGGCAGCAGCTTCGCCCTGTCGGTTGTGGCGACGGGAACGCCGCCAATAACGTATCAATGGTACTACAATAACGTTGTCATCATCGGGGCGACAAGCGCTTCTTATTCGAAAACCTGGGGGGCCGGAGACGGCGGAATATATAAGATCGTGGTGACCAACGGCATCGGCAAGGATTCTTCGTCCACCCAATTGATCGTTGCCCCGGTGATAACGAGTACGCTGGGCGCGACGACGAACATGTCGCAGGGCGGCAATACGGCTCTTTCAGTGTCCGCAACCGGAACCGCACCGTTGAGTTACCAGTGGTATCTCAACGATGTATCAATTTCCGGCGCGACCCTGAGTGCATACTCAAAAACGTGGGGGGCAACCGACGGCGGAGTTTACAAAGTGATAGTCGGCAATGCGGCAGGAAGCGACTCTTCTCATACTACCCTGAATGTGGGGGTGGTGATTTCGCCGCGGCTCGGCGCGAAGACCAGTTTTAACCAGGGTTCGTCCGGCCAACTGAGCGTCACCGCGACGGGAACGGCGCCGATCACGTACCAATGGTATTTCAATGGAAATCAAATCTCTGGCGCCGCTTCAAGCTCCTACTCCAAAACGTGGCAATATGCGGATTCGGGAACCTACAAGGTGATGGCCACGAATGCGGCGGGGACCGATACGTCAAGCACCGTGGTTGCGGTGAAGGATGTGACGCCGCCCGTGATTATCCTTAAAGGATCTCTGGACACCACAATCGCGATCGGCTCAACCTGGACCGAGCCTGGCGATTCCGCGTGGGATGACAGGGACGGGGTGATTACGAACAAGATCAAGGTAACAGGAGGACCGGTTGCTGTATCCGCTTCGGGAAAATTCACACTGGCCTACAACGTTTCCGACACGGCAGGAAATGCGGCAACAGTAAAGATGAGAACGGTAAGGGTTGTGGGGTGGGAATTGGTGAATAATACCGGAATTACTATTAATAGTTATGATGGATTTGCAATGAAATTGGTGAACAATAACCTGTATATTGCCTATGTCGATAATAGTGATATCAAAACGTATGTGAAGAAACTCAATGGTAATAGCTGGGATTTAGTTGGCGGGGGGGCGGTCGACGCATTAGAGGCGAATATGGTGTCTCTGGCGGTTTCGTCAGATGGAACAACACCGTATATAGGGTATGTATCCACTCAAACCAATAAAGCGACAATAGTCTCCAGGTTACAGGGCGGTACCTGGCAGACAATTTTTACATCCCAGTATGATTACACGTGGTCAAATTTCGCTGATGTGGAAATTTCTCCAACCGGGGGAATTTATTTGGTGAATGATCTCTCAAATAACAGCAACCCAGTTATTACTTCCCTGATGAAATACAATACGGTTAGCGGCCAAATGGTGCCGACAGATACTCTAAGCGGCGGCATTTACCGAAATTACTATCAAACGGAAAAAGATTACCATGTCCTTGCTTTTGCTTCCGATGGAACCCCATATATTACATATCGCGGACCAGGCGGATTCACCATAAAAAAGAAGCCGGGAACATCGTGGATTGGCGCCGGCGCAACCGCCGCGGACAGTATTTTCGATGTTGCTTACTCCGCACCGTTACAAACTGTCTTTTCAAACAATAACCTGTTTGTTCTGGTTTCAAGTGATGGTGCAAACCCGACCGTGTATAACCTGAAAGCCGGTAGTTGGACCAATCTCGGGACAATTACTTCCAGTGGGTCCGTGCAGCCGTGCTTAGCTGCCCTCGGAGATACGTGTTATGTTTCGTATGCCAGTTACCCGGACTATACTGGCGGTCCTGTTTATGTTAAAAAAATCGTTAATGGCTCCCTTAAAAATGTGCCTGAAGTAAGTCCTGATGGACTCGCTATCGCAGGCACTTTCAATTACTCCTGGGTTGAAGTTGGCAATGGAATCGTGTATGCTGCGGGAAGGGACCAAAGTTCCGGGGTAATTTCTTTGATGAAATACGTTAAGCAATAAGAGAATCGTTAGCGACCAAAACAACTATAATCTTGACAACCGGGGTTGCTTTGGAGGCATGTGTGAAATAGTCCCTGCACTTTCTTCTTGGTAAATCTTTACTTGACTTCTGCATGATTTACTGCTGAAAAAAAGACCCTCTCAAACCAGAAAGGGCCTTTTTCCAATCAAATAAAACGAAACACGGTCGTTTACCTGCTGAGCACCAGATCTCCAGATGCAACGGTCTTCTGGCCTTTGATTCTACATTGGCCTTCGTAAATTGCTTGTTCTCGTTCCGTCTTTGGCCGACAAAACACATTTATGATTGGTTCTCATTAAAGCGTATATAATTCCCAATCGAATAGTATCGTATAATGATCCCGCCTTTGATTCCTCATTTTAGGCCCCCCATTAATTAAATTCCCAAAGCCAGAATCCGCTACTGCTTCAAGAAAAGCATTTCTTGGCATCGGCATGTTATGCGGATTTAATCGATACTCCACTTGTATGCCAATATCGGCCAAATATTGTTTTATTGCAATAGCTTCAGGTTCATAGTAAGTGGTAATGAGCAAACAACCGTTTTCATGTAAATGCCTTAGTGCCTGCACAAAAATATTTTGCCAGGAAAAAGAAACGGGGGTGTTGGCAGCCTCAGAATCAGAAATGTTATAATGCATAAAAACTTCAGGATGTCGCATAATGATTATTTCATACGTCCGTTCGAAAGCCTCCGGATAGGGCCCCTTTCCATCAAATTGCGCCAAATGAATGGTGGTTTTGCCATTATTTACACCTTGAGCATTAGCTATCGGCATGCGATCAAAGGCATAAATATGATGGGCAAAATCATGAATAACCTGTAAATCGCTCCCGCTGCCGCACGCTACAACTAAAGCTGTCGTGTTTTCAGGATCAGGTAACGCCCGTCCCCTAAAAGCATTTATCAAAGTCTGTTTAAACAAGGTTGCAGCCTTTATGCCTGGAGCAATTAAATCCATAAACTCATTATTGGGAAACCCATTATTCAGGGCTGGGATAACTTTATCCGGATGCTGCCTGATCCATTTTTTAAAATAAGTGACTTGTTGTTTAAATTCAGCTTTTAACGCGTTTTTGAATTGTAATAAAGAAGATGCGCTCATCATTTTTCCTGGTACTCTGCTAGCAGAAAAACAGGTGTGTTTCCCATAACAATCCCTACTGACGATAAATATATACTTGGTAAATATTCTAAGAAACAGCTAAACAAAAAAGGCCCTCTCTTCATAGAGAAGGCCTTTACACGCATTTCAAGAAATCTTACTCCTACCTGCTGAGTACCAACTCTCCGGACGTCACGGTCTTCTGTCCCTTGATCCTCACAATGTAATTGCCAGCTTGAACAAGGCTTCCAGAATTGGTCCTGCCGTCCCAGACGATGTGGTTGCTACCCGGATTGACGGCAAGCTTGCAGACACTTCTTCCCATAACGTTGAAGACCTCGGCATGCTGCACGGTTTCTCCTTCAGAAAGATTTATCGAAGTGGTGATAGACCTGATTCCGCTGCCGGAAACAGAGACTTGAACTATGCCTTGGCGGGAAAGATGCGGATTCTCCCTGACTTCAGTCGAAATTGGCCAAGTAGAGGCGTCAACAAGCCCTTTTCCGGCGCCGGTTTGCGCGGTCATAAGCGTGGTTATGTCCGCCGCCGTGTAGCCGTAGATGGTTACGAACTTATCAACTATGGCCGTATTCCATGCGGGATACGCACTACCCGAATGATATTTTTGATCCCTGATCTTAATTGTTGCAGCATGATCAACGGCGCCCGCAAAGGTACCCATCACAATGGAACGCTGGTCAGCGCCATCGCTGACACTGCCGCTCCACTGCCCCGGGTCGCCCGCCCACATACAGTCCACTATGCAGAGCTGTGCTTTTGCAGGATAGGAAGTGGGAATATTTCCAACGACGTAGTCGCAGGAGTTGACGTACATGAGCGCCCAAATCCCGAGATCGGCGGCAGGACTATCAGAGTTACTGGGATCTCCACCTGTGTGCCCGAAGTCGATTGTCTGCTTGTTATTCTTCTGGCACATCGTAACGCCGCTGTACTCCCAATAGCGGTCATGGCCCTTGTTAACGGCGCAGTTCACTAAGATGTCGACTCCGTTGATGCTTGATGTTCCAGAGGCGTTATTCAGATTGCCCGTGAAATTAGGAAGACCGGCCGGAAACTGCACTGTCACGCCGCCCGTACCTCCCCCGAAAACAACGCCTGTCGGGATGGGTTTGCCTGCGCCGACATAAGTCGACTTGTTGAAAGGACCGGCGTTACCACCGTCATAAATACAGATGTTTGCCGGCAGCATACCCTTGCCGATAAGCACGTTGCATACTTTTGCCACAACGGCAACAGACGGAAAAAGACCGGAAAAAGTATTCACCTTTATCGCAGCTTTTGCCGTTGCCCACGTTTTACTGGACGGAATCTTGAAAATTGTGTTCCATGCGGTAGTAATGTCATGCGTATTTGCAAGCGCGCATGCCAGCTTGTCCATGTCTGTTGCGACGACTGAGTAATTCACCACCGCATCAGTTGTATTTGCGGCTGGACTGGGATTATTGAATCCATCCCACTGCGGCCAATGGTGGTTGGCATTCATCACGGCTTGGTCCGTTATCCACGCGACGCGAAGATTGTCGATATCCTGATTGATCGGCGTCGTGCTGAGGTTCACTAGGGTGGTGTTGATAGGTGCCGCAGCGGCCTTTTTCGCGCCAGGTCCAATCATGGCCAAGCCGACCGCACTGGCAGCCGATGCCTTCAAGAAGTTTCTCCTACTTTCCAAGGTTTTCTTGCTCATATCTTTCCCCTCCAGATAAAGTTTTAATATTTATAAACAGTTTTTTCTATTGCACTATTATCGAATGAAAGTAATTCATGAATGCGCTGGCATCCGGTAACGCAAGACCGCTGGAAGTATACTTTGTAAATTGCATCTCAATATAAAAATTGCTGAAATGACCGTATGCGTAAATCGAAGAACCATTATTTGTGTAAAACGCATCGGAAATTAAGTAGGGCGCCAAAGCGGATTCCGGTTCCCATGAACTGCCCTGCACCTTTCCGGCAAATATCGTCTGGGAATTTGCGGCGGTTCCATATTCAATTACTAGCATCTTGACACGCCCGGTATCCGTTGCTGACATGGCCTTGAACATGAACCTTTGAAATCCTTCTTTAAGAGTGCTGTTAAGGCATGTGCCGCAGTAGGTACTGCTACCGCCATCCACATAGTTGTAAATTGATGTGTCAACAAAATTGTCCATGCTGTCGGATACCCACCCTGCTATTTGATTTGTTATAATAAGACTCGATAAAGGGACTGAGGTAGTTCCAGGCGAGGTCGGCCCGCACAGGGAGAAGTTAAGTCCTAAAAAGCAGGTTGTACCGAAAAGAGCCAGGAAAAGACCTTTTAATAACCTTCGTTTCATGAACACGACCCCCTTTTTGTTAAAATACTGTCTCTTGTAACAAATATAAGGAATTTAAGCGATTTTTTCAGATAAATCACCAAAACACGGCTTTGCTCTATCAGGTTGCATGAGATATTTCGAGAATATTGTGGTCGATATTGCAACCCCAGCCAAACTATTTCAACAATTAATATAGATTAAAATAATCACTTACTGTCAAAATTGAGCATATTTTTCTTAAAAAATCAAAGGCCTTTTTTTATTGGACAATTGCCTTGTATGTATCCAAAAACTTCAAGGCCTCTGGAACAGCAATGGTGGAAATTTGAGAAACCGTAAAACCCATGACATAAAATTCAAAATATAATGCGCCGAATGTGGCGTATACATGGATGCCTCCGCCGACCACTGATGCCTGTGCTTCATTATCGGAATATTGGCCAAGGGTGACCTTAGTTGTAATATTTACCGCGACTTGTGCGTCATACAAGGCCTTGGCTTTTGCCGTTGTGCCATAGTTATGGACATATCCGTTGAATGCATAATCACCATTGAGCGGTGAAGCAGTTGGCCCCCCATTCATTTTTTCATGGAACCATGAGACAAGACCAGAGTCTTTATACACCTGGGCCGGGCCATCGATGTAGTTAAAGAGGCTTTCGGGAGGATATTGGACAAAATGGCTACTCGAATCCGGGACCCAGCCTGATATTTGTGAAGTAAAATAAAGGTCTTGCAGCTTGGTCTGCGGATTTGTTCCTTTATCGCCGCAATTCCATACCAGAGCAACGCAGACAATAATAAATATTGTAATTCCGCCCCAATACTGGATTTTTCGAGAATTATTCATTGGGCCTCATCTGGTAAACAGCCTATTCTTGTTTTGAAAATTTTAAGGAGTAACGGATAAATGCGGATCAGTCGTGTCCGGCGAAAATTTCAAAAAGCACCTGTCAAGTTTCTTTTCTCGTATCCCCCCCTTCGGGGGGATTTTAAGGGGGGCTTATAACAGCATAAAATCAGCTGGACCAAACCCCGCTATTCAGTAAATCCCTTTGGCAGCTCTTCCCCGGAAGAAGGAATGGCGTTCTGCGGTTTGGGCGTGGCCTGGTTTTCCGAGCCGCGGGATTTGACCGTGCCTCCTGCCTCGCCGCCCGATCCCATGGTCTCGGCGCTGATCTGGTTTTCGGCGGCAGATTCCTTGATCTCCCGGAGGACTTTCCTTTTCTCCGTGATGTAAGAACCGTTCTTTTTTCTGTCTTCACCGATTGAATACACTTCGATCGCGGCCCGGCCGTACACCGGGCAAGCTTTTTCGCAATATCCGCAGCCGATGCACTTGTCGTCCATCACGAACGGTCGCTTGAACGGCCCCTTGAAATTGTCCACCACCATGGAGTCGATCGCATGGATGGGGCAGATTTCGGCGCAGATGAGGCAGAGCTTTTCCTGCTCCCACGCTATGCAGCGGTGGCGGTCGATCACGGCGGTGCCGAGCTTGACAAACTGTTTTTCGGGAAGGGGCAGGGCGCGGATGGCCTGCGTGGGGCACACGTGACCGCACATGTTGCATTTGTCCTCGCACGGGCCCTTGCGCGGCACCAGGTGCGGCGTCCACAGGCCGTCGAACCCGCATTCGAGGTCGGCGGGCTGGAGGCCGTTGGTCTTGCAGGTCTTCATGCATTCGCCGCAGCGAATGCAGCGCGCAAGGAACTCGTGTTCGGGCAGGGAGCCGGGCGGCCGGATGAAACGGCCGTTGATGTTGCGCGGGGCGTTGAGGCCGGCTTTTGCCGTGGCGGCCAGCACAAGGCCGGCGAACGCGGACTGGATGAACCCGCGGCGCTCGATGCTGAGCGAGGCGTTCCCCGTTCCGGCGCCGAATGAGGCAAACCCAACGGTAATGGCGTTTTTCTTGCATCCGTCAATGCAGTCGCCGCACAGCACGCATTCGGACAGCACGGTGTGCCGCGGGTTGAGGTCAACGGCGCGCATGTCGCATTTCGCGGCGCAGACCTTGCAATCAATGCACCGCTCATCGTTCACCTTGCGTTTGATGATGCCGAAACGGGAGAACAGCGATAGGAACGCACCCGTGGGGCACACGTACCTGCACCAGAAGCGCTTGCGCCAGAAATTCGCCGCAATGATCGCGGCAAGGAACACAAATGAGGCCACGCCTGTTGAGAAAAAATACCGGTGGAAACTGAACTGGGTAAAGGAGTCGAACCCCATGGCAAGCAGCATGGGGCGGACAAGATCAATCGCGCCGTTGAAGAGCCATATCATGGGAGGATACAGTACCAAGGCAAAGGACCGCGGCGCAATGGACATGGGGCTCAAGAAAGCGAGGAGGTTCGCGCCCAGCAGGGAGCTGAACAGGACGCCGATGAGGACGTAATATTTTATCCTCCGGTTGGGCTTGGGTTCAACGGACTCCTTTTTGTGTTTTTTTCCGTGAATGAGAAAATCCGAAACGTCAATGAGGGTGCCAAGCGGGCACACGTAGCCGCAGAAAAACCTGCCCAACACGATGGTGAGAACGAGCAGCACCCCGGCCCACAGCATGGTGGCGATCACTGCGCGCGAACCGATCATGGCAACGGTCGCCACGAGCGGATCGAGCCGCAAAAAGGCGTCCACCGGAAATTTCGCGGCATAGGGGTACATGGTGAAAATAAACAGCAGAATGAAAATGCCGAAGAAAACGGCTTGCGTGACGCGGCGGAAGGTCGAGAGTTTCATGGATTTCAAAACCTATTATTTGATGAATAAAATGTAAAATGTGATTCTACGCTAAATTTTTATAATCTACAATCAAAGAAATCAATTCTCTCCCGGGAGCGTTGCGGGGTGGAACCCCCGCTGAGAGGGGTGCGGGTGCACTTGGCAAAAGACATAGCAACATGGTGCGAAGCACCGATACATTACCAAGGTGAATAAAAATGACAGATCACCTCCCGCCTTTTTGTTTTTTGGCGGGAGGAAGCTGCACCCCAGGGGAGATACTTTTCCCCACCAGGAAATTTTTATTTTTGAATTTATACTATCTTCACGTCCATTTTTTCCACGTCGATTTCGCCGAGACCCATGGCGTAGGCGTTCTTAATGTGCTTGACCTGGTTGCCCTTGAATTCCTTGTTGTACCAGCGTGCAATGCCCACGGTGTAGGAATCCGCGGCAACCGGGTCTGCGCTTGCCACTACCGTATTGAGCTCGTCGGTTTTTCCCGGGCCGCTCGGACCGTTGGTGACCAGCGCGTATACGGCGTTGACAATAGTTAACGTCGGCTTGATAACGAGCAAAAGGTCGGCAATGGCCTGGTTGAGCTCCACCTGCTCGTGCATGAACTGGCGGTCCCACACCAATCCCATGAGGTTTTTGATGCCCAGGCTCACGCCGGTTGCGTCATGCGATTTTGCCGTGGGAACGTTGATGAGGCAGTTCGCGCGCAGCACCTCCTTGGCAATGGCCGTGGTCTTGAGCTGCTTGCCGTTCGGAATGGGGGTGTCCTGGTAGAACTTCTGGTCTTCGAGAAGCGCCACCACCACGCCTTTGAGGCTTTCAACCGCTGCTCCGATGCCGCTTTTTTCCTTGCAGACTTTCCCGTCGCGCAGGGGATGGTCGATCACGATCACGCGCTGCGCTCCCGCGTCGAGGCAGAGCTGGGCGGTTGCCTTGACGATTTCCGGGTGCGTGGTAGTACCCCATTCGGGCGGGTTGGGGAAGCCCATGTTGGCCTTGAGCACCACGCGGTCGCCCAGTTTCACGAATTTCTTCATTCCGCCGAGCGCATCGACCGCTTTCTTCACCAGCTCTTCGGGCTTGCCCTTTGCAACCGCGACAAGCGGCTTTTTATTGTCTTGGGCCAGCACGGGAACAGACGCCAATGCGGCGCCCGCGGCTGCCGCGCTTCCTGTTTTGAGAAAATCTCTGCGCGATATCACGGTATCACTCCTTGTTTATAAGTAATGACGCTTTTTTACCCATGAATTGATAAATATACATCCTTTGACCATACTCAAACTAATCCGACAACACAAGGCGCGAATCAATTGTCAATCAAAATTATTATTGCTCATTCGACTCCGATTTTCTTGTCAATGTTCCAGTAAAACTGCTTTGCCATGTTGAGCGCGAAGTCGGATTTCTCGGTGGTGGATATCCTGAGGAATATGCTCTGTTTGGCGTACTGGATGGTGTACGAGGTTGCCTGGGAAAGGTCCACCACGACGATGGGGTTCTTCGTGCTTATCAGATCGGGCGAGGTGGGGTAGAAGAAGTTGAAAAGGTCAAGCGCGTTTTGCTCGGTGCCCTGATTGAAAATCGCCACGTTGATGTCGATGCTGCCGTTGCTGTACAGCTGCACCACGCCCTCCTGGAACCCGTAGGTGATGTAAGTCTGCGCCGCGCCGTCGATGGCGGCATAAATCGACTGCTCGTCGGTCATGGTGGAGACGCTGCCTTTCTTGACAAATCCGCTTATGTCGTTGTCGATGGGCAGATAGTCGGCCGGGTCGGCCCCTGCGCCGGGATCCTTGCTGATGCGGCATTGGGAGAGAAATATCAGTGGAAGCGCAATTATTGCGATACGGTAAACGGGAGATCTGAAACTTGTAAAGCCAAACGCGTTCATACGAGGGAAACCTTCCCCGAAACGAAATTGGTGGATCCAAGATTGTATTGAATGGCGGCATCCAAGATGTGCCGCGCATCGGACTGATTCGGGTTAGTGCTTTGCGTCCAGGAGATTTCCGGAAGGGTGGGCGCGTATTTGGCCCGTAATGCATTAATTGTTTTCAAAGCCCATGTATCTATCGCCACCGGATCAGTGCCTACGACAATAGAATTTGGTTGGCATGTGGGCGGCCCGTCTGGCCCTCCCGAAAAGCATCCCTGGAGCGCGTCTCCGACAATGAGAGCAAGCTTGGATGCGCCGGTTCTTGCATTCGGTATTGCTCTAACGGCTTGATACAGGGCAGGGATCGACGGACTGCACATCGTGTCATGGAGCGTCGCCGGGCCGTTCCAAATGTCGGTAATGCCGTAAAGGTTCTTCATCGAGAATGATATTCCGGACTGCGCATGATCCTTGAGCACCGGAACGTTGATCAGAAAGTCAACGGCTTCGAATATGGCGGTTAGCCTTTTGTCTGTGCCGGCGATGTTGACGGTGGATCCCCACAAAGCGGAACCCGGCTCCTGCTGACTTACAGGAACACCATCATTGAGCGTGGTGTTGAAGCTGGCCGACGCGATCCGGCTGGTTCCTTTCACGTTTCGCAAGGGAAACCCGGCCGCCGCCATCTGAGAGCCCGGAGCCCTGTCGTCGAAAATAATGATTTGGTACGCCGGGAACGTTCCGCCAAGCATTGCTGTCAAACTGCTTACGATGGCGGTTACAACCTCTGGCCTCGTACTCACATTTGACCCGCCGAGGGTGTTGACTTTGATTCCTATAAGCGAAGATGCAGTCAACCCCGGGAACAGCGATTCCCACGCGGCCGTTGCGACCGCCGGATCCTGGGTGCTTCCCGAGGGAATTGCGCCGTTGTCAATCTGCATCTGTGCGACCGCCGCGTCAATCATCGACTTCAACAGGGTCGCCTGAATATTCGGTTTTCCAATGGTGCCCGTGTTGACGGTGGCATTGGTGACAGGATACACATGCGACGGCTTCTGAATTGGAACAAGCAGACGATCGGACGGCGGGCTTTGGTTTCCCATCTGGCCATTTGGCCCGGTAACGGGACTGGAGTCGACTGCCCTCACTGTGTAAGCGCAGGTACTGCCTACGGCAAACCCACTGGCATCCACGAAACCCGGATTGGTTACCTGTGCAAGCAGGGTGTCGTCGCGGTACACATCATACGCACGGATTCCAGTCCACAACTTTGCTCCCGTAACATCGGTAAGGGGCCTGTCCCAGGTGATCATGACCGAATCGACGGCTCCGGAATCGCTTGTGGCCAAGTTGTAAGACAAACCTGTCGGCGCGGCCGGCAGCCGGATATCCGGCTCAACGACTGTTCGCTTATCGCAGCTTGCGAGAACGCCTATTCCTGCTGCTGCCTCAAGCGAATTGATCAGGAACTTCCTTCGGTTGATTTTCTTTGCATTCATAAGAACCTACCGTTTCTAGAGAACCTGCGAAAAAACACAAATTTACCCTTTTGGCTTAAATCCTAGATCTTGACCCAATTACATATACGCACAGGTCTCCCTTGTAATTTGGCCTTTTTTCCGCTTTTTCGCTACTATTAGAAGAGCGCCGTTGCCTTCAGCTCGGCCATGTTATAATTCAATACCTTCTGGTCGAACAAATAGTCCACTTCCAACAGCAAACGTAAGAAGAAATTAGCCCCTGCCTTCACCTGTATGTCGAGCTTGTTCTGCCATGCCTTGTCATAGCTCCTGAATGAATAATTCGCCCCGTTTGAAAGCATGGCTCCTATATAATATTGAGTTCGCCATTCCCTGATTACTTTTCCCTGAATGCGCCAGTCGAACAGGATCCCTGGTGTGATGGTGTTGAGATAGCCGGTCACGGTGTCCCTGGTGATATTGGTGCCAAGGTTGGTGAATGTGGAGTCCAGGTTCTGCCAGAGGATGTCCACCGTGGATTCAGTCCTAAGGTTCGGCACCCACCGTTCGGTCCACTTTATTCTGAATTCATCCTGGTAGTTCTTGAGCGCAAACGTGTCGAGCTTTTGCGTGTAATCCGGCATATGTAAGTTGTCGAAAAACATGTTGAAATCGATGTCGAACCTGGTTTTCCTTTCTCTAAAGGCAAGACGCGCCTCGTTGTACCATTTGAGGCCGTCGTCGGTTGCGAGGGTGAAATTCGTTGAGTTCGTTTTCTCCAGCCTGCTGTCGAAATGAAGGTCTTGTGAAAAATCAAATATAGGCTTAATAGAGTAAGTTTGATTTAATGTATTCGTTCTTGTTTCGATTGTATCGGGTATTAACTCCAGGGAATCCCCGTTGGAAAATCCATATCCCAGGTTGAGCTGAAACGGGTTGAGAAACGTCAGGTAGACCCCGGGAACAAGAAGCAGGCTTCCATTTACCAGGTTCGCGGTTGTTGTTATCCGATCATCCGATGCAATGACGTTTTCCGAGGTTTGCAGCTGGTAATCGCCGTACAGGGTGATACCGGGGATCAGTTCCTGGGAAAAAAGTTTGAATTCGGGCCGCAATGTGTTCCCTCTATAGTCCATTGCCCCGTTAAGACTATCGCGGCCCTGAAAGATCCTGAAAACGCTCTTGGTTTCGAGCTGCAATTTTTTAAGGGGAGAAAACCTGATCCAGGCAAAAATATTATGGTCGAGCTTCTGATCGAACCGCGACTGCAGGTCGTAGGTGCCGGGTGCCGCGCCGGGGACAATGTTCGTGTCAACCGAATCGGTGAGGAGGTTGACGGAATACGAAGCGTCGAGCCATATCCTGTCGAGCACCTTGAAGGTGCGGCCCCATTCGGTCTCGATGATGCCGTTCCACCGGTCGGACCTCAGGGAATCGCGGTCGCCGCCGGGCAGGGAATCGCGCGTCAGGCGGGTGTAGTTTCTCATGTCCTGATGCATGCCGAACAGCCTGAGCGACGGGATGTCCGGCGGCGAGATGAGATACTGCGCATACTCCCTTACCTCGCTGCCGCACGAGGCGTCGGTCATATTCGCTCCCACCGTGATGGGCATGTACTGTTTCCAAACGTCCCAAACCAATTCGCCCTGCTCCTGGTGGTTGATCCTTCCGTACACCGAATTCTGGTCGGCGAGGGTGACGTAGTCGGGCGTCTCGTACATTCCCGAGGCCTTGAGCTTGAGGTTGTGGGCCACGGAGTACAGGTCGAGTTTCGCCGCGGTCCCCTGTTTTGTCACGAGAATGGAATCGTTGTAGCTCCCCGACACCTCGGGCACGGCCCTAAGATACAGTTTGCTGTCGGCGGATTTCATCTCTATCTTGCTGTTCACGCTGCCGGCAAAGTCGCGGTTGTAAACGCTGTCGAGGCCGTTGCGGCTGGGCTCCTTGAACCCCCGGTACGCGCCGTTGACGCCCAGCGCGACCTTGTCGCTCAGCTCCACGACATTTTCGGCCGCGGCCATCTGGTTGGTGTATACCCCGATGGTGGGCTGGTACTGGCACGAGACCTCGATGCGGGAGTCGGGGTTGGCCAGCCCCTCGTTCTTGAACGTGAGCAGGCCCATGGTCCGCTCGATGCTGTAGTCGCTCGGGTCGACGAGCTGTCCGTCAACCAGGATCTGCACGCTCTCGGTGACGATGTTCTCCACGCCGAGCTCGTAGAAGTTGTCTTCACGGAAGGGAATGAGCTTCCTGAAATACTCGGCCTTGCCGAAGCCCGCCCACAGGCCGGTGTTGACGCGGCGCAGCTTCTTGTCGCCCACGCGGTCGCCGAACTCCGCGCGGACGCCCGCGCCCTCGAGGTAGGTGGGGTTAATGAGCGAGCTGTAGAAATAGTCGGTCTTCTGGTCGGTGCGCCAGCCGATCCTGCGCAGGTTGTCGTCGCCGAACCCGCGGTATTCGGCGCCGTAACGCAGGTCGCCGAGCGGGTCGGTGTTGTCGTAGGTGGCGCGCAGCGTGCGGCCGTTGTTCAGGTCGGCGTTGAGGTTGAGGTTGGCCTTTGCCCATCCGTACAAAAAGTCCTTGTAGGTCGCCACGGTGTCGACGGGCGCGCGCGTGATGGCGCCGCCCGCGGCCGTGTCGTAGGCGTACACGACGGAGTCGAGGTTCTTGTTTGTCAAATAGTTGCCGATGCTCGTGGCGAGCGGCGCGGGAAACTCGGCCTTGTTTTCGACCTTGTATTCGGCGGTGCCGCGGAGGTTCAGGCTCTGGCCGCCCGGCGCCTCAACGCCGAGCCCGGTCTCGTCCATGTGCCCCTTCCACTTGGGCTTCTGCCCGCCGCCGGCCACCTTGATCTGGGTGGCGTACCAGAGGTCCTGGTCGGTTTTCAAATAGGAGAACGTGGTGCCCTTTCTGCACAGCGTGGTCTGGCCCGAGGTGTACACCTCGTCCTGTACGTCGTCGCTGAGGCCGTCCACCGACGTGTAGGTTTTCCAGAGCCGCTTGTCCTCGTCGAACGAATACACGCCGTCGGACGTGGCAAACCATTCGGTGGTCCCGGAGGTGGAGAGCGAATACACCGTTTTCTTCTCGATGGGCATGTTGCGCGAGAAGTTTTCCCAGGTCTGGTTCTTGCCGTTGAACCGCGCCACGCCCTCGGGCGACATCACCCAGATGTACGACGCGTCGACGAGCATGTAGTTGACCGCCGAACCCACGATGCCGTTGTTGAGCGGGTAGGAGTTCCATGCCTTCATGGCGATGGAGTAGCGCGAGAAGCCCTTGTCGGTCTCGGCCCAGATGTAGTCGCTGAAGCTGAAAAGCCTGAACACCGTGTTCGAGATGAGCCCGGTGCCCGCGGTGTAGCTTTCCCATTTCTCGAATTTCTTGTCAAAGTAGAATACGCCCTGGTCGGTGGCCACCCACAACTGGGCCTGGTTGGAGTATAGGTCGTAGATGCGCTTGCCCGCAAAATCCCCCATGGGCTCCCACTGCATCACCAGCTTGTTGAACCGAGCCAGGCCGTGCGGGCCCGCCGCGTACACGTAGTCGAGGTCGGCCACGAGCCTTACCACGGTGTCGGACGGCATGCCCTGCTTTGCCGAATAGGGTTTCCAATCGAGGTACCGCATGTCGGCGTAGAGCGCGCCGCGGTTGGTGCCCACCCACAGTTCCTTGTCGTCAAGGCACAGGTCGTTCACGGCCTCGGGCCTGATGTTGCCCCATGCCTCGTTTTCGGTCTGGAACCGTTGCAGGCCGAAGTCGGTGCCCCACCATACCGAGTTATCATACTGGAAAAACAGTTGGCGCGGCGGGGGAGTGGCGGCGAAGAGGCCGCACAACATGCCCGCACCCGTGATCAAAAGGATTTTTTTTATGACCGCTGATGAATAAGACATGGATTTCCGGACTGACAAAGATGGTTTAACCGGCGAACGTAAAAACAAAAATGAGCCAAAACCGGTTAAATGGGATCTTTTCACTGCGCGCGTTCAACAAACTCAGTTCGGTGTACGGGGGGCATAACCGGAACCATCAAACGGCAAATAAAATATATGAAAATACGGGGGGGTTCAATATAGTTGTCTAAAATTATTTCCACGATTTCACGATTTTCACCGCGTCCCGCATCTTGTAATGGTTTTTGATGCCGGGCTTGATCTCCACGCCGCTGTTAAATTCCACAGCATAGGGCGAGACGTTTTCAAGCGCCTCGCGAATGTTGGACGGATTAAGCCCGCCCGACAGGATGATGTTAGGGTATTTCTGCGCGGCCTTTTTCGCGATCGACCAGTCAAACGTTTTGCCGCTGCCGCCGCGGCCCTCGCTCCAGGTGTCGAGCAGATAGCCGCTCACCTTGTAACGGCCGAGCGAATCGAGCGAGAAATCAGGGCCGACGCCGAATGCCTTGATCACGCCGCAGGAAAACCCCGCGGCAAGCTCGGGGGTTTCATCGCCGTGGAGCTGTACGGTATCGATGCCGGTCTGCTGATAAATTGACATTATGGTATCTGCAGTGTCGTTAACAAACACGCCGACCTTTGACACGAACGGCGGCAGCCTGTTAATGATGTCTTTTGCCGCGAACGGATGGATGTAGCGCGGGCTCTGGGGGTAAAAAATGAACCCGAGCGCGTCAACGCCGAGGCCCACCGCGGTCTTGGCGTCTTCATACTGCGTGATGCCGCAGATTTTTATTCGGATGGGCATAGGTAGAGTTTAAAATAAATCGGGGCGTTCCCCCTTGTTGAGGCGCGTTTTATCGCGCCTCAACAAGGGGTCGGTTCTCCCTCCGGGCTCGGCCTTGTTGCCGGACCGCCCGATGCCGCTTGCGCGGCAGGGTCGACCGGCATGAGGCAAATGATACAATAAAAAGCGCGAAGCGCAACTACCTTACCTCAGGGAACGAAGTGACAATGCGCTCCGGCGCACCACTCCGGTCGCCCCTAACGCGGCGGCGGAGTTCTGTTGCGTAAAGAAGGTACAGTTGCGCCGAGCGGAGGGTTAAATGAATAACAGAAGAATTATTCCGAAATAAATGCGGTCGGGAGTTTTAAGATGATTATCGAGGATCGATTCAACCCTTATTGTTTATTTTTCTTTTTCCGTTAATTTCTTCGCGGCTTTTGTCGGAAACAATTTCGCGTAAATGTCTTGTTGCCACTTGACAATTTTTTGAACGCACTCGGTGCAAATGTCCGCGGAACGGGTATCGTTAATAGGTATGTGATTAAAAACGGGATTATAATTTTTGATTTGGCTGCCGCATAAGGTGCAGTTCATGTTGTTTACTTCTGCGGACGCTGCCGATTTGTTATTCATTTCAGAACCCCTTCCCTCAGCAACCTCATCAACCCCTCCTTCCACACCGGCCAGTCATGACCGCCCTCCAATTCGACCACATGTCCTTTTGGCAGCGCCTGCTCGAGAATGCGGATCCCTGGCGCAAGCTTGTCTTTAACGCCGTATGCGACATAAATCCGCGGACATCCTGGACCGCCGCCTGCGCACCCTTTGAGCCATTGCCACAGGGGCCGTTCCCAATCCTTTTCGTCCACCTTGGCGGGCATTGACCACGCGCTGAGACCGCCTGCCTTCGTGATCTCCTGTATCGGCCCTTTCGATGTGGTATAAGGCCCCATTAAAATTATGCCTTCGATCACGCCCGGATGTTTCCATGCGTAAAGCTGCGAGCCCAGCCCGCCCATCGAATTTCCCAGAAACCAGATGCGGCGGTAGCCCTTGGCATTCGCGGGATCGATGATGTCTTTGGTGACACGCTCGTGGAGCGTGCGGTCGGCATAATAACCATAATGCACGTCGGCGGAGACAACGTCAAATGACGGCGCATAGGCCTTTATCGAATCGATAATGCCGTTGCCCTGCAGCACCGTGATCGAGTCGCCGAAACCGGGAAGATAGACCAGGAGGCCGTCCTTGTGGGGTGCCCGTTCGTAGGTGATGGTGCGCAAGGGGATGACGGTGCGGGGGAGGCACAATAAAAATAAAGGTACGCAGAGAAAGGCAACAATCGGATGGATTAATGTGCTTGTTTTGATTGACATACGGCATTTGCCTTTTGTTTGCATTTTGACAAATGTTATGGCGTTATGAGTTGTGCTAATTACTTTTCGCCGGGTTCTATAATGTCATGAAAAAATATAAATCTCCTACCTGACAATTCCAACTCCACACATGCCATTATATTCGTTCACATTTTCCGAGTTGCTTATAAGAATATATCGCTGCGAAGCGGCATACCACTGAGGATGCGTTACGAAGGGGCGACGCCTCGCGAGCTTTAATGCGAGCGAACTGGCGCGCCCCTTTGCAGGAAAGGGTGTGCTCCCGGATCATCCCGCGCCGGGCTATGCAACGTATTGATTGACTCTGCAGGCGCATGCGGCGCGGGCCAGGGGTAACCGCGAAGTGGTGTCCACGCCAGATACGAGCCCAATTGTTTTTTGGGGAGGCACGGTGCCGTGACCGGTAGGCGCCATGATTATTTAGCCAGTTATGAGACAGGCTGAACTTCTCCCCCGACTATTTTTATTCTTTCATTTCAGATAGTTCTTTTATCAACTTCCCGGGCTCATCCAACCTCATCAGGCTTTCTCCGACTAATAATGCCGAAACTCCCGTTTTGTAAAGCTGCTTCGCCTGTTCTCCGGTTTCAATTCCGCTTTCAGAAACAAGAACAATTTCTTTCGGCACATGCGGCGCGATAAAAAGCGTGGTGTTGCTGTCGGTCTTGAACGTGGCCAGGTCGCGGTTGTTAACGCCGACGCAAGCGGGGAGCGGCGACAGCTTGAACACTTTGTCAAGTTCCTTTGTCGAATGTATTTCGATGAGAATGTCGAGTGTTCTTTCCAGGCCCGCGTGGTACAATTCGTCCATCTGGCCGTTGGAGAGGCATGCGGCGATAAGCAGCATCGCGTCGGCGTTCATCGAAGCGGTCTGTTCAACCTGGACCGGATCAATGATGAAATCCTTTCTGAGCACGGGCAGCGGCACGGCGTTGCGGGCGGCTTCGAGATACGCCGTCGCGCCCATGAAGAATTTTTCATCAGTAAGGACTGAAAGGGCCGCCGCGCCGCCCGCGGCATACTTTTCCGCAATGGTCTTCGGATTGAAATCTTTCGCGATTACGCCCCTGCTCGGCGACGCCTTCTTGATTTCAGCGATTATGGCAAGGCCGTCTTGCTTTCGCAATGATTTTACGAACGGCCGAAGGTCCGAGGATCGTCCCGCAAAACGCCCGCGTTCTTTACGAAGGCGTTTGACCTCTTCTTTCTTTTCGGCAATGATGGTGTCGAGGATGGTAGCCATTTTATCTTGGTTGATTTAAAAAACATTCACCGCAAAGGCGCAAGGAGCGCAAGGATGAATATTGTTTCCGAAGGGTGCCTCATTATAGTCTATGATTTACTTTGCGTCCTTTGCGCCTTTGCGGTGAATGTTTTGTGAGACAGATTATAGAATCCCAGCCAGGAAATTCTTCAACAGCGCCTTTCCCGCCTGCGTCAAAATCGATTCCGGATGGAACTGCACCCCTTCGATGGGATATTTCTTGTGCCGCACGCCCATGATGATGCCGTCTTTGGTCTGCGCGGTGATTTCGAGGCTGTCGGGGCACGATTTGCGCTCGATGATGAGGCTGTGGTATCGCGTGGCGATGAACGGGTTCGGAATGTTGGTGTAGATTTTCTTGCCGTCGTGATGGATTTCCGACACCTTGCCGTGCATGAGATACGGCGCCCTGATGACATTCCCGCCGAACGCGGCGCCGATGGACTGGTGGCCCAGGCACACGCCCAGAAGCGGTATCTTGGGGCCGAACGTTTTTATCGCGTCAATCGAAATGCCCGCCTCGTTCGGCGTGCACGGCCCCGGCGACACCACGATCGCCCTGGGCAAGAGCTCAGCGATCTGCTCGAGCGAGATCCTGTCGTTCCTCGCCACCCGCAATTCCCCCTTGTATAGCTCGCCGAGGTACTGCGCGAGGTTGTAGGTGAACGAGTCGTAGTTGTCGATAATCAGTATCATGGATGTTTATTCTCTCGTTTTTTTTTCATGACTTTAAAGATGACCTATAAACATTGTCATTCCCGCGGAAGCGGGAATCCATGGATGGTAATTTATTGGAGAAGAAGGACTCCCGCTTTCGCGGGAGTGACAATATCCCGTTTCCTGATTTTTTTAGAGTATCCATGAAATTGAATAAAATCTTTTTTCATAGTTAAATCAGCGTCATCATTGTAATCAGCGAAATCAGGGGTCAGTCCCTTCCCACGATCTGACGGGCATCGTTGATGGCGGTGAGCAGCGCGCGCGCCTTGTTCATGGTCTCGTCGTATTCGGTGGAAGGCACGCTGTCGGCCACGATGCCCGCGCCGGCCTGGATGAAGGCGGTGCCGGCCTTGCACACCACGGTGCGTATCACGATGCAGGTGTCGAGGCTGCCGGAAAAGTCGATGTAGCCCAACGCGCCGCCGTAGATGCCGCGCCGCACCGGTTCCATTTCGTCAATGATCTCCATGGCCCGGATCTTGGGCGCGCCCGACAGCGTGCCCGCGGGAAAGCAGGCGAACAGCGCGTCGAGCGCGTCGGTGCCGGCCTTCATCGTTCCCGACACGTTGGACACCAGGTGCATCACGTGCGAATATTTCTCGATGTGCATCATCTCTTCCACCTTTACGCTGCCGTATTCGCACACGCGGCCGATGTCGTTTCTGCCAAGATCAACGAGCATGATGTGCTCGGCCACCTCCTTGGCGTCGTTTTTAAGCTCCGCGCTCAGGCGCTCGTCTTCAAGGTCGTCTTTGCCGCGCGGACGCGAGCCGGCGATCGGGCGCGTTTCGACAATGCCGTTTTCCACGCGCACCATCATCTCGGGTGAAGAGCCGACCACTTGCGCGCCGTTCAGTGACAGGAAGTACATGTAGGGCGATGGGTTCACGGTGCGCAGGATGCGGTAGATGTCGAAGGGGTTGGCGTCCACGCGCACGCTGATGCGCTGCGACGGCACCACCTGGAACACGTCGCCGGCGCGGATGTACTCCTTGCACTTCTCCACCGCGGCCTCGTACTGCTGCCGGGTGAACGTTGACGAGGACTCCTTCACGTCGTTGATGGCGATGCCCGACGACGCGAGCCGCACCGCGAGCTTGTCCTCGAGGCTGCCGAGCGCATGGCACGCGTCCTTGTACGCCTTGTCAAGCGCCACGCCGTTTCCGGTGTGGATGGTGGTGACGAGCAGCAGCTTGTGTTCCCGGTTGTCAAACGCGATGATGTCGCGGTAAAACCCGAAAAAGATCTCGTCGAGAATGGTTTCCCTGGGGTTTTTGTCCGGGATTTTTTCAAACAGGCGCACCGAGTCGTAGGAAAAATATCCGACCGCGCCGCCGCACAGCCTTGGCAGGCCTTCCACGTGCACGGCCCTGAATTGTTTGAGCAGGGACCGCAGCTTTCCAATGGGGTCGCCCTCGCCCGATTCCTTCACCTCGCCCGAAACTTCCCAGGCGGCGGCATTGCTTCTGAAGGTCATGAACGGTTTTCCGCCGATGAACGAATAACGCGCCACCTTGTCGCCGCCGGTCACGCTCTCGAGCAGAAAGCTGTACGGCTCGTCCTTGAAAAGCTTGAGCCACACGGACACGGGCGTCTCGGTGTCCGCGAGGATTCTTTTACAGACAGGAATGACGTTGCCGCGCGCGGCGAGTTTTTTTACTTCTTCTAATGATGGTACAATCATAGTTATTTAATATTCGTATGGGTGTTCCCCCGTTTCGCGGGGTCGGCCGTCCTTCCGGTCCACCCCTTCGGGTGCTTCTCCCTCGTCAGGGATTTCCAAGGGTCACAAGGGTCGTCGTCTTTCGGCTCGGGCTGCCACGGCCCCTCTATGCCTATCGGCGAGGGCCGGGCAGCGCCGCGCTCCAGCGCACCCTCCGGTCTACCGAACGCGGCGGCGAAGTTCCATTGTGCAAATTACTGACATGACGCCGATCAAACATTTTTCAAAAAACCGATATTTTTATCATGAACTATTCTAACGCCGTCAAACTCTTTTTCAGTTTATCCAGATTTTCCAGTATTCCCTGATACTTTTCTTTTTCTTTTTTCACCACCTCAGGTGGCGCCTTATCCGCAAAGCTTGGATTTTCCAACCGCGCTTTTGTTCCATCAGCTAATTTTTGCGTCTTTGCTATTTCCTTCGATATCCTGTCCCTCTCAACCTGTTTGTCAATCAGTCCCTCGAGTTCCAAATATACCTGATTGCCCATGACCACGGCCTGGCCGGAGAATTTCGGCGCCTTTGCCGTTGCGTCGACCACGGTCTCGTTGAGCCTGCAGAACATGTTGATCTCATTGACATGCGGCAAAAGCAGGCCGGCCGCCTCGGACGAGCCGGGAATGACGATGGCCCGGCCCTTCTTGTCGGGCGGGATGTTGTTCTCGGAGCGGATCGTGCGCAATGCCGTGATCACGTCCTTGAGCAGCGTAAACTCATTCTCGACCGCTTCGTTCACGGCCGCGGCGTCGGGGGCCGGAAACGACGCCCTCATAATTGTCGCGCTGTCAAGCAGCGCCGGGTATTCGATTTTTTCGCGAAGCGCGGCCCACAGCTCCTCGGTAATGAACGGCATGAGCGGGTGCAGCATCTTGAGGATGGAGCCGAGCACCCAAGCGCACACGTTAAGCGCGTTTTTCGCACGCTTTTCATCGGCGGCTTGGTACAGGTCGGCCTTTTTCGCCTCGATGTACCAGTCGCAGAAGTCGCGCCAGGTAAAGTCGTAGATGCTGTGCGCCGCCTCGTTGAGCCGGTACGACGACAGCGCTGATGTCACTTGCGCAATGGTCGCGTTGAGCCGCGACAGGATCCATGCGTCAAACGGCGCGAGCTCGTTTACCGGCGGCAGCGCCGCAAACGATTGCCTTTCCTTGATGGTCTCCAGAAGAAAGCGCGATGCGTTCCAGAGCTTGTTGCCGAAGTTCCTGCCGATGTCGAACGTGTCGTTTGCCAGAAAAACGTCCGCGCCCTGCGACGTGATCATGATGAGCGAAAAGCGCAGGCTGTCGGCCCCGTTCTTGGAAATCACCTCGAGCGGGTCGATGGCGTTTCCCAGCGACTTGCTCATCTTGCGGCCGGTCTTGTCGCGCACCGTGGCGTTCAGGAACACGTCGGTGAACGGCAGCTTTCCCGTGAAATGCAGGCCTGCCATGATCATGCGCGCCACCCAGAAAAACAAAATTTCCGGCGCGGTCACGAGCACGTCGGTGGGGTAGAACTTGTCCATAAGCTTTGTTTTCTCGGGCCAGCCCATGGTGGAAAACGGCCACAGCCACGACGAGAACCATGTGTCAAGAACATCCTCGTCCTGGACGATGTTATTGCTCTTACAACCCGGACACGACGCCGGCGTTTCCTCCGCGACGATGGTTTTGCCGCAGTCCTTACAATACCACACCGGAATGCGGTGTCCCCACCAGATCTGGCGCGAGATGCACCAGTCGCGTATGTTTTCCATCCAGTCGACGTAGGTTTTTTTCCAGCGCGCAGGATAAAATTTCACCCGGTCTTCCACCGCCGCGGCGAGCGCGTCTTTCGCGAGCGGCTTCATCTTCACGAACCATTGATTGGAATAGTACGGCTCCACCACGGTGTGGCAGCGGTAGCAGTGCCCCACGGCGTGCACGTGGTCTTCTATCTTGTCAACGAGGCCGAGCGCCTCCAGGTCGGCCACGACCTGCTTGCGGCAGGCGAAACGGTCGGTGCCGATGTACTTTTGCGGGATGGGACCGGTCATGTTGCCGGCCTCGTCCATGACCACGATGGGCGTCATGCCGTGGCGCAGGCCCATCTGGAAGTCGTTGGGATCGTGCGCGGGCGTCACCTTCACGGCGCCGGTGCCGAACTCCCGGTCGACGAAATCGTCGGCGATCACGGGAATATCGCGGTTTACAAGGGGCAATACGAGCATCTGCCCCACGAGCGCCTTGTACCGATCGTCGGCCGGGTTCACGGCCACCGCGGTGTCGCCGAGCATGGTCTCGGGACGGGTGGTGGCGACGGTCATGAATCCCTTGCCGTTTTTATAAGGATATTTGAAATAGTACAGCTTGCCCTTTGATTCCTTGTGCTCCGCCTCTTCGTCGGACAGCGCGGTCTGGCAGCGCGGGCACCAGTTGATGATGTATTTGCCCCGGTAAATAAGACCCTCGTTGAATAGCTGGACAAATACCTTGCGCACCGCGCGGGACATCCCCTCGTCCATGGTGAAGCGCTCGCGGTCCCAGTCGCACGACGAGCCGAGCTTCTTGAGCTGGCTCGTGATGGTGGCGTGGTACTGTTCCTTCCATTTCCACACCTCGGCCACGAAGGCCTCGCGGCCGAAATCGTGGCGGGTCTTTTTCTCTTTTGCAAATTTTTTCTCCACCACGTTTTGTGTTGCGATGCCCGCGTGGTCGGTGCCGGGCATCCACAGCACCTCGAACCCTTTCATGCGCTTGAAGCGGATGAGGATGTCCTGGATGGTGTTGTTGAGCGCGTGGCCCATGTGCAGAATGCCGGTCACGTTGGGCGGCGGGATCACGATGGAATATTTCGGCTTGGCCGAATTTTCATCGGCCCGGAAATACTTGTTTGTGGTCCAGGCGGCGTACCATTTGTCTTCGACAAGGCCCGGGTTGTACTGTTTGTCCATGACGCAAGGGCTCCAAAATATTTTTTTTCTGGTCTGTCATTAATCAAGGCGGAAAACGAAGGATAAAATATACAATAGCGCTGGAAAATTTGAAGGAGAAAAGAGGAAATAAAATTCTGGTGGGGGAAGTCTCCCCCCAGGCCCCCGGCATCCGCCGCACACAGGCAAGTCAAAAAGATTAATGTGCGGCGGCGATCCAGGGGCACACCCCCTCTTTAGCGCCGGAGCTCCCGCGGCCGGCGATCATTCGGGTGGCTGTCGATCCGGTAGTGGTAATAGAGAGTTTGCACGGCGGAAGGAAGAGATATTGTAAAGGGCAGATGTAAATAATGCCGTTTTCCCCTCCCCTGGTGGGAGCGGGGTGGCCTGAAAGGCCGAGGTGAGGCTAAAATCTTATCAATAACAAGCAATCTTCCTTTATAAAAACATATATTTGCAAAACCAATAATCACACAACAAAGGACTTATCCGTGCCCATCGTCACCATCAGCTTGCTAAAAGGCAAATCAAAAGAAGAAAAGCAACAAATCCTCGCCGCCGTACACGAGGCGCTGGTCGCCGCGTTTAAAATTCCGGATTGGGACAGGACGCAGAAGATCGTTGAATTCGACAGGGAGAATTTTGAAATACCCGACGGAAAAACCGGGCAATACACCATCATAGAGATTTCCGTGTTTCCGGGAAGGTCGCGTAAGGCGAAAAAAGAGTTGTACCGGGTCGTCGTGGAAAAGCTTTCGAAACTCGGCATCGCGGGTAACGACGTGTTTATCCTTCTCAACGAGCAGCCGCTTGACAACTGGGGAATCAGGGGAGGGAAAATGGCGAGCGAGATACAACTGGGGTATAAGCTGGATGTGTAATGGTGGTTTTTATTTTGAGTTGTTTTGAATTGTCCGTCGCAATTGGGATTGCAATGTTGACCGCTTTAAATTTGTGGTTGATTTTTGCCGTTGTTTTTATTTCTTGTTCTCAATTAATGTTTCTGGAGCATAGTTCTCGCATTATTATTCTTTTTGATTATTTGAATCTTCCCGGTAATCAAGTTTAATTTGAGTTTTTCATCCGCCTCGTTATCAATAAACAGGCCGTCATTCTTGATTGTCAAATGCGTTATAAATACATCTTGAACATCCTTTTCAAGGTTGGAATCGTACCGGATTACATAAACCAGTTTTGTCCAAGTTATTAATTTTGAAGCAGTGTCTATAGCGGCAATGAAAATCCGTCTGAATTTATTAGTGGAAGAAAGCGCCTTTTTTTACTTCAAGTTCCTGTATTTTAAATTTCATGCCGTCTTGCCTGGTTTTTGCATTTTGTAATTTCTGTTTTGCGTCCTTTACCGCACTGGAGCCTGTCCACTTCTGCTCAATATCGGAAATGAAATGCGGGGGCAACAAACCTGCCTACCTTATCTTTTCCACCACCCTTAACCCTTCAACTCCTCCGCTCTTCACCTTTACAATATATATTCCCGTTCCGCAATTAAATCTCACCATTGCCTTTCCCGGTCCGGCAATTATCCGATGTAAAATCCTTCTTCCTCCCATATCAAACACGTTTATTGTGTATTGGTCCCTCGAAAGGCCATGGAACCATAATAGGCCATCTTTTAAAGCAATCGAAGGTATAACTGTGGCGGGCGTAGCAATTACCTTTTTGTCATTCTTTATCCCCGCCTTTATCTCCACGCCCGTCGGATTTGCCGAGTCAACGTCAATATCAGGCCATACGGTCCTTCCCAGCCGCTGCGAGTCCTGGGCCGCGGGCTGGTACACGCCGAACTCGTTGGCGTTGCAGTCGAGCCACAGCGTGATGCGGCGGTATTCCTCGTTTGTCAAGGTCACGGCGTGGTGCGTTGAGTCCAGATGGTGCAGAAGGCCTGACGCGCGCGCGCCTACATAGGCGACGGTGGCGCGCGAGCCGCCCGTGTTCGGCAGCGTCATGGCATCGCTGTCGCCGGGCAGCGCGTACACGTAATCGGCGAGCGACGCGTAGCTCATGTCCGGGCCTTTTCCCTGCTGCGCGTGGCAGGGCGCGCATTTCGCGTCGAGCACGGGCTGGGCAAGGGTGTAAAAATTGAACGGCATTGCGCCGTTCGGCACTTCGGGCGCAATGGTTGACGGCTGCCTGCGCCACGCCGTGGGAAAATTGACCGGCGGAGTGGACCATTTGTCGTCGTGGCAGCCGATGCACATGAGCTGCTCGCCCGGATGCACGTAGGTGGCGGTGCGCATGGACATCGCGGCGAGGCCGTTGTCGTCGAGCGCCTGGAAAAGAATGCATTTTCCCACGGGCGCTTCGAAATATGCGCTGCCGTCAAGCTCGACCGGCACGATGCCCAGCGGCATGCGGCACATTGATTCGGAAGCGTACCCGGTGGTCGGATCGTTCTTGTCGGGAGTTGTTTTTGGAATGAGCTGGATGATGCGCAGCCATTTTATGGAGCCGTCGAACGACCAGGTGAAATCGGAATTCATGACGTTCATCAGCTTGATCGTCGCCATTGGCGCCGCTGCGGAGGCGCGCTCGCCCTGCCATGTCTGGGTCGCGATCGCGGGCGGGGCCTGCCGCGGCGCCACGGGAATGGGGGAGAGCGCCCGCACCATGCCCACGCCGTAGGGGATGCTGTCGCATTGGTAAAGCAGGGTCCTGTTGCCGAACATGTCGAGGCTGTAGATGCCGCGGCCGAAGTTGCACAGGTACAGCGATGTGTCGATGGGCCACGGCGTTCCGTACGAGCCGGCGGTGTCGCCATTGGCGGGCGCCTCGGTTTCCGGAAATTTCACCGCGGGGGTGAGGCGCGTGACCTGCGCCATGGCGCCGTCGTCGCGCACGCTCGTGTTGATGAGGACAAGGGAGCCGAACGATTCGCCGTGCATCGGGACCGCGGCGGCAACGTAGCGGCCCTGCAGGCCGGGAATGGAGCGGATGTACGTTTCCATTGCCGGCCTGTCAACGCGGCCGTCGGTCCACGGGCCCACGCCGAAGGTTGAAAGCGGCAGGGGATAATTGCCGTGATAGGAGCGCGGGTCGCGGCCGTCGGGATACGTGAGCCACAGGTGGGCTGCCATGGAGTTCGCGCGGTCGATATGGTCCCAGCGCGTGTAGATGATCCTGCCGTCGTTGTCCACGCTCGGAAAGAACTCGTTTGCCTCGTGATAGCTCAGGCAGATGAGGTCGGTGCCGTCGGCATTCATGGAATGAAGGGTGAAGGCAGGAACGGGCCGCATGAAGCTGCGGCCGAACCCGCCGCGCCGCGTTGACATGAACGCGATCCTGCCGCCGGGCAGCACGCAGGGATGAATGTCGTCGAAGTTGCCTGATGTCAATTGCCGCAAGCCGGTGCCGTCGATGTTGACGCAAAAGATGTGGTAGCGGTTCGCCTCGGCCCATTTCTGGGTTCCGCCGCTGGACCAGGAAAAGTAAACGGTCCTCGCGTCCCACGAAAGTTCGGGCGACAAAAACGAGCCGCCGGTTATTTTCTGGCCGGCCAAGGGCCCGTTTTCCACAAGGGAACTGTCAAAAACATTGACAAGCGAGGGAGACGTAGAAAAGGGGTCGTTGAGAAGGTAAAGCCCGCCCGGCCTTCCATTGTGGCCAAAGTATTGGTCACAGAAATGCTCGCCGTCATATTCCGATTTTGTCCCCACCTGTCCGCCCAAAACACCATGCACCACAAAAAGAATTTGTTTGATGCTGTCGAGCCTTGCGTCTGAGGTTGCAAGCGCGCGGTTGAGTGCCATTGCCTCGGCAAAAAGGTTTTTTCTGAGTATTGAATTTCCCGCAGCAGATTTTGCAAGACCGGCCGCGGGCTCGCATGCGGCGCTTGAACTCATCAGGCTTTCCAAACGTTTTTCGAGCGACGCGAATTTTTGAGGGCCCTGGCGCTGTTTCAGGTATTGTAACTGCGCGTTGGTGCGGCGGAGAGCAACGTCGAGCGGGTCGCGGTCGGTGTCGAGGATCAATGCTTGACGGTTGAGAACCCTGTTTGAATTGTTGATTGTTTTTGCCAGTGCGGACTCCCCGCGGCCATAATTTTCGATTTGGCGGGCCAGATCGGCATACTGCTGTTCGATGTCATATTGGATGACCCGCGGTGAATTCACCACCGTTGCGGCATATGCTGGTTTGTCAAGTATAAATGTGGGGAAGATTAATGATAATAAAACAATAAGGCATGTGACAATCCCGGTGTGAGCAGGAAAATACCTTTTAATGTTTTTCATTCGGGACGCGACCCGGCTAAATATTATTCGCAGAAATAAAAGGCTCGGGCATTACCACAATGAATAATATAATGAAAAAGCTCTCTGTGCTGTCAAAATAGAAAAGGTGAGCCAATTGGTTCGCGCCTCACCCTTTCACCCCGCCCTCCGGGCGCCCCTCTTCCCCCTCTCCGACGGCGGAGAGGGGCTGGGGGAGATGGGGTGAGGCGAAAATCAAAAAGCGGAATATGCAGGATGAGTCAAATGATTCACTGCTTGAGGGGAGAAACCGAAGGAGTCACGTCAATCAACCAACGAGCCTATTTCTTCTTCTTTTTCATCTTCGCGTACTCGGTGTTTACCGTCGAGTCAAGCGCGACGAACGACGGCGTGGCAACGTAACGGGCGAGAAACGACTGGCGGTCGAGGTATTCGTCGTAGGCCTTCTGGACTTCCTTGCGTTCGAGCCAGACGTAGATGTTGATGATGATCTGGTTCGCCTTGATCTTGTTCTCCTTCATCATCTCCTCGCTGCGCCGCTGCTGGTTCTCCTGCGCAACGCGCATGTTGGCGAGCCGAAGCTCCTCGGTGGAGGTGAGCCGCGCGCTGCTCGCCTGCGCCGCCTTTTCGCTGTCGGCCTTCGCCTGCGCCTTTTTCTTCGCCGCGCTCATGAGGTCCGACATCATGGACGACGAATCGGCCGCGGCGGTCGTGGATGCCGACGCGAGCTCCTTGCCGACCGCGGTGTCCTGCGTCTTGCGGCCGGCCATGGCTTTTTCGAGGATCGCAAATTCGACTTTCGATGTTTTTTCCGGGCTCACGCCGTACTTCTTGAGCCGTTTCTCGAGAAAATCGCTTGCCGCGATCACACCCTGGTCGTTGATCATGAAGATGTTCACCCGTACCAGCGAATCCTCCTTGCGCACCATGGCGTCGCGCAGGCGCTTGTTGCGGAAATAGAATTTGTCCCATTCCACCTTGCGCGCCATGTTTTTTATGCTCTCGAGGCGGTCATCGAGCACGTCAAGCGCGCTGCGTGCCTCGAAAAAGCAATGGTTGGCGATGAGGAGCTCCGTGATGTCCTCGTTGCGCACGATGAATTCCCGCTCGTTGTCGAGCGTTATCTTCGATTGGATCTTCGCCGCGATCTGGCTGTATTGAGTGATGGAGATGCCGAGATAGTCCTTGTTGTTCTTGAGATACACGAGTTCCTGCCATGCGACGTCGAAATCGCCCGAGGACAACGCCTTGTTGAACGACGCCTCGGCCTCGCGGAGAATGTTGTTTTTCCTGTTTTCGAGGGACGTGCCGAACTCGTACGACTTTGCGCGATCGATCGAAAGCGCCTGGTTGTATAGCTGCGAGAGTATCAAGAAATCCGGACGGGGTTTGGCGAGCTCCGCGTTGAACGTGCCCACGAGGTCGTTGACCTGCTTCTGGCGCTTCTGGTTTTTCTCGAGCAGCAGGCCGCTTTCCTCGAGGTAGATCTGGCCCTCGAGCTCGTTTACTTTCCACAATATGTATTTCTCGTTGGGGTTTCCTTTTGCGATGTTCTTGAGACGGCTCGCTATCTGTTTCGCCGACGCGATGGCATCCTCCAGCTTCATGCCCATGCCCGAAACGTCGGTCGCGGCATTGAGGTTGTAGTACGCGCGCTGGATTGAGGTATCGATGTAGGTCTGGCTGATGTACTGCTCGGCAGGCGCGGCCGCAAAAAATAGCAGAATCACCGGCAGCGGAAGAACGGCTTTAAACAGGGGGATCCTGAGTCTCATGGTGGTATAAACTATATCATGGATTGGCGGAAAAAACCACCCCTTTATTGCCTCACCGGCACACGGCAATTTTTGCCTTGACCGCCTGTCCCCTTGACGTGACGGTAATCAAATATATTCCGTTTGTCACCCTGCAGCCGTTTTGTCCGGAATAGTCCCATACAAATGTTTTTGATGACCCGGCAAAGGTGCGGACCAGCTGTCCCTCCAGGGAAAAAACCGATGCCGAATATTCCGCGGGAGCGGAGCGTTTTGTTGCAATGACGCAAAAGTTCCTGCCCGGCAATACGCTTATAAATGATTGATCGTGCACCATGCCGGTTTTTGGAGCCGGCAGCGCCGCTGTTGACGAAGGCCCGTACACCTCGAATTCGAACATCGAATAGCCGAATCCCGAGAGGCGCTGGAGGCACCGTACGCGCACGAATCGGGCCTGTGTCTGAGCTATTTTGATGGGCCGCTTTTCCCAACCCTTACCGTCGGTGATGTGGCTGACGGTCGTCCATCCCTGGTCGTTGTCCGAGGCGGCGTTGGCGACCTGAAGCAGATACTCCTTTGCGCCGGAGTCTTCCCAATTGAGAAAAACCGAGTCTATGAAGCAAACGCTCCCCAGGTCCACGTACACCCAGGCCGAATCCTTGTTCGGATCGTTTTTGTAATCCGTGCCCCACCTGGTTGATGAATCGTCGTCCACAACATTCGAGGCGACGAGATCGCCGCCTTCCGCGCTCGTGCATTTCGCGAATTTCTTGCAGGCGAGGTTGATCCTGGCCTTTTGGGACCACGAAAGCGACGCCGCGTTCGAGGTGTCGCCGCCGCAGGGGGAGGAGACGACGCACCGGAACAGGGCGCCGCTGTCCGCCGCAACGGGCTTGAACGCGTAGTACGCGCTTGTCGCATTTGTAATGTCCGCCCATGCAAGGCCGGACGGCGAACTTCTCTGCCATTGGAACAGCATGTCGGTGCCGTTTGCATAGACGTTGAAGGAAGTGTTGAGCCCGGCATTGAACGTCCGGTCGGCGGGATCGGCGGCCACGACCGGCGGCACGCATCCGCTGTAGTTCCCGTACACTTCAAACTCCCATATCGAATACCCGAAAATGGACGCGCGCTTGTACCCGCTGAGCCGCACGAAGCGCGCCTGAACGGGCGCGAAGGTGATGGAGCGTTTCTCACCCTGCGTGCCGTCGGTGATGTGCGCGGCCGTGGTCCACCCCGCGTCCGAGGTCGGCAGGGTGGTCGCGGTCTGGATCGCGTAGTCCTGGCCCGCGGCGGTCTCCCAGTTGACAAAAACGGAATCAACGGCGTAGGGAACGCCGAGGTCGACCATGATCCACTCTGAGTCCGTCGTGTTGCTTTCCCAGCGGTCGCTCGTCACGCCGTTCACGGCCTTTCCCGGCGGATTGTCCTCGCCCACGCTCGAGGCCCACACGGGCCGGTACAGGGCGAGGTTGGGACGGGCGAACACATCCGCGGAGCTTGAAATCAGCAGGGCAATGAAAATGATGGCCGCGGAATGATGGACATAATGCGGAGTTTTGATTGCTTTCATGGCTTCTCCCCCGAAAGGCGTGAAATTCCTATCTGCAAACCTTTGTCGTTCGCATCACGATTCCGTCACCGCAGGTAATTCTCGCGATATACGTGCCGTTCTTCACCGTTTTCCCCGCCTGGCCGCGAAAATCCCAGAATGGCGCATCGGTCAAGTGCCTCACCAGTTTGCCCTGACAGGAAAAGATGTCGATGAAAGAAATTTTGCCCGTGTTTGACAGGAAGCGCATCCCATCCGTTCCGTAAACTACGTTGATTTCCCGCCCCGGGCTCGCATCGACAGGCGCTCCCTTTGCAAAGACCGGTACCGGCGTGCCATACACCTCGAGCTCGAAAATCGAGCACCCGTAATTGGTCAGCCGCTGATAGCACCGGATGCGCACGAACTGCGCCGCGGTGGGCGGCACCTTGAGAAACGACGTGCACCAGTCCGCCGGCGGCGGCTGGTAATACAGGGTCGTATCTGTCAACAGCATGGTCCAGCCGTTGTCGTTGTAGGCGGGCGTATCAACGTCGGAGCTCCAGACCTGCACCGAATATTTCTTCGCGCCCGCGTGTTCCCAGTAAATGGCAAGGGAGTCGATGGTGTATTTCGCGCCGAGGTCGACGAAGATCCACGACGAATCGCCGCCGGCGCTTGACCAGCGCGAGGCCTGGCTGACGGTGCCGTCCACGGAGAGGCCGGGGAAAAAACCGCTCTGGATCGCCGACGATTTGGCAATGGTGTTGAGCGCGATGTTGGTGCGCGCCGGTTTCTTCGAGGGCACCGAAAGCACCGCGGCTCTGCTCGTGTCGATGCCGCACGGCGAGGAGACCACGCAACGGAACATGGCCCCGCTGTCGGATGCCGCGGGCGAGAATGAATACGCGGCGGCGGCGGCGCCCGTCCCGACAGCGGCGTCGGCCCATAACGCGCCCTTGGTGTCGCTGCGCTGCCACTGGTACGAAAGGTCGAGGCCGAGCGCGCTTATCCTGAACGGGACCGGCCAGCCGATGATGCCGATGGTGTTCACCGGCTGCTTGGTGATCGCCGGAATCGGGCAGGCGGGCGTGTTGCCGTATGCCTCGAATTCGTACATCGAGACGCCGTAGGTCGTAGCGCGCGTCATGCACCGCATGCGCAGGTACCGCGCGGGCGTCGGGGTGAAGGTGATGGACCGTTTCTCGCCGGAAACCCCATCGGAGACATGCGCGACGGAGGTCCAGCCGATGTCGTTATACGCCGGCGTGTCGATGTCCGACGACCACACCTGGAGGTAATAATCCTTTGCCGCCGCGGTCTCCCAGGTGATGAACACCGAATCGACGGTGTCTTTTTCGCCGAAGTCAACGAACAGCCACTGGGAATCGGCGGTGGCGCTGCCCCAGCGCGTGGAATAGTCGCCGTCCACGGCGTTCGCGGCCGCCAGGTCGGCGCTCTGCACCGACGACGCCTTTGCGGTGCGGCTCAAGGCAAGGTTGGGCCGGGCAGAAACAGGAATAACCGCCGCCGCGGCCAGCATCGTCGATAAAAAAAGGATTGAAGCGTTTTTCAGGAATAATTTTGACACGGAATGCATTGTTGAGCTCCCCTATTATCTGTAAACGGCTATTTTTTTCTGATACATTTGTCCAGTGGCGTCAATCTTTACCAGATAGACGCCGTTGGTGACGCTCCGATTAAAAAGGTCCTTATAATTCCAGAATGCTTCGACGGACCCGGAGCAGCGGCAGACGAGTTGGCCTGAAGGGGAGAGAATCTCCGCCGAAAGAGGTCGCGCCTGCATTCTGCCAAACGAGATGCGCGCACCGGACCTGGCGCAGGTCACGCTGAGCCCGTCGTCGACACGCCGCATTTCGGATTTTGGCCGAACAGCGGTGATGGCATTTCCGTACACTTCAAATTCATATATCGAAATTCCCCAGCCCGGGTTCCAGAGCCGTTTATAAGAATGCATGCGGACGTACCTGGTTTCACGGGGCGGCAGTTTCAAGAAACTGAGGCACCGCTGCACGGCGTCGGTATAGGTGAGCGTGGTGTCGATCAGCAGCGTTGTCCATCCCGTGTCGTTGTTCGAGGGAAGCGCAATGGTTGAGTCCCACTCCTGAATCGCGTATTTCCCTGAGCCGGAATGCTCCCAGTAGATTGCCACGGAGTCGACCAGATACCGTGTTCCCAGATCCACGTAAATCCAAGCGTTGCCTTTCATGGAGTCCGGCCTTCCGTCAATGTAGTTGTTCTCCCACCGGGATTCTCCGGAGTTTATTCCGTCAACCGCCATGGCCGGCGTGCGCGCTCCCACGTAGCTGTCGGCGATTGCGGTCTTGTCCAAGGCGAGATTGGTTCGGGGCGCCGAAAAAATATTGGCGGAAAATGCGGAGATAAAAATGCTGGAGAATAAAAGAATTGAAATGATGGCAAACCTATTCATGTTCCCCCTCTTCCTAAAAACATGAAAATGGTTTTAAAATTGTGTCACCGAATTGACGGTTTGGAAAAAAAGAGGGCCCTGCTTGGCCCCCTTTTCTTTCCATTTTAATAATGCTCCCGCTTATCTGTAAACCGCAACCTTGCCTTGTAACGAATTTCCACCCGCTGAAACCTTAATGAAATAGGTCCCGTTCGGCACGTTCCTCCCATTGACATCTTTGTAATTCCATAATGACGCCTCGGACCCGGAGAGATGACGGATCATTTGACCGGAAGGAGAAACGATTTCAGCAGAGGTTACGTGCAGGTTTCCCGATTTAATCTGCACACCGGACTTTGTATTTATCAAAGACAAGCCGGCTGGAGAATGACGCATTTCAGGGTTCGGCTGTGTAGCGGTGCTCGGTGTACCAAAAATCATAAATTCAATTATTGAAACACCCCACGAGAAAATTCTTTTGTAAGAATGCATCCGAACATAGCGTGTATTCGTCGTGGGCAGTTTTAAAAAGCTAAGACACATATCAGCAGTGGCGTTATACGTCAAGGTGGTATCGCGTATCAACGTGGTCCAGTTGCTGTCACAGTTGGCTGCCAGGGGCGGATATGCGGTTGGCGTATCTGTCCCTGCCCACGCCTGAATTTTGTAATTCGCCGAGCCGGAATGTTCCCAATATATGGCAACCGAATCAACTGAATATATTGCTCCCAGGTCAATGCAGAGCCAAGCATTGCCTCGAACAGTATCGACATCTGGATTTTCAGCGCTCCAGTTGTTCTCCCATCTCGAGCTTTGACCGACCCCGCCGCCACCCCATATGCTGTCGACCGCTTTATTTGGCGTGTTTCCCGTAGCATAGCTGTCGGCAGTTGCTGTCTTATGCAAAGCAATGTCCACCCTTGCCGCCTCGGTCATTGATCCTAATGCTGTCACACATCCAACAACCGCTGCAACATTGACCAATCCCCCCCATTTGATCTTCATACCTCTTCCTTTCTGTTAAAACCGGTTCATAAAGCAGAATCAATCAGATGTAAATACTACAATAGGAATAGTACTACAAAAACCGTTGCATTTCAAATCAAATCGACAGATAGTATTCAGAAATCTTGAATTTTCTAAAGGGAAAAGTTCCACGATGAGGAAAATCAACGCGAGAATCCTCTATTTTACAACTGGCCCCCCATAATTTCCAGTTGTATCTGTCTGGCGCCTCCCAAAATATAAGTATTTTTTCGTGTTTATGAAGGAAAATTGTTGCGTGTTACCCAAAGAGGCGGTTGGTATTAATGGGATCAGAATATGGATGACATTTTTAATGGAAACCGATACCGCTCGTGGTGAGCTTGTCGAACCGGATTAATAACTGTGCTGACTGGTCTCAATCAAATAGAGAATGAGAGTTTTGAGGACAAATGGTTTCACGCGTTGCAACCCGGCTTTTTGCGCCGCATTCCCTACATCATCCGGTCTCAACCGGTGCAGCAGCGGCGGCCCGATTTCCTCCTGCCGGTATTGCCACTCAAGAACCGCGATCCTTTTCTTTGCGATTCGCCTGCATTCGGCGAGCGTAATTGCCGGATCGTCAACCTCGTGCAGCAGGTGCGCCATGAAAACGATGTCGAAAGATTTGTCGCGAAAAGGCATTTGGTCGGCCAATGACGCGGCAACACGCGCCAAAGGCAGGAACCCTCGTGCGGCGCGAAGCATTGCCGGGTTGAAATCGATTCCGGCGCAAAAAAGTCCGCGCGAAGAAAACGCCTCGAGAAAAATCCCGCTTCCGGACCCGGCATCCAGAATGCTGGCCGCGTTCATGCCCTTGATGCAGAGCTCTGCAACACGGCTGACCTCCAGCACCGCCATGCGTTCCGGACGCCGGAGCTGCGCAATATCACCCGAATAAGTGCGTTCGTTCATTTGATCCTCGATGGAAAAAAGCAGCCGGCAATTACCGGTCAGCAGCCAGCCAAGATCATTGTCGCTTAGATATTTTTTGATTCAGAATATAGACCATTCTTTTCCATAAAATAATAGCGGCGGCGCTGCTTCAGCGACGCCTACAACCGGCGTGCCGCCAGCCACCGCCGAAGTGTGCTTTGTCAATGAAAGCAACGGCGCCAAAGAGGGGGTGTGCCCGGCAATAAAAAAGACGCATCTTAGCGCCTTTTTTATTGCCGGGCCAGGGGGAGACTTCCCCCTCCAGATGAATTTTATCTTGTTTATTTCATCCTTTTGTCAATCGCCACGAACTCCCGTTTCCTCGGTCCCATGTAGATCTGCCGGGGCCGCCATATCTTGCCCTTCTCGTTCTCCATGGTCTCTTTCCAATGCGCGATCCAGCCCGGCAGCCGGCCGATGGTGAACATCACGGTGAGCATATTGGTGGGAATGCCCATGGCGCGGTAGATGATGCCGGAGTAGAAATCCACGTTGGGATACAGCTTGCGCTCGATGAAATACTCGTCTTTAAGCGCCGCCTCCTCAAGTTCCAAGGCAAGGTCAAGGAGCGGATCCGCGATATTGAGCTTGGGCAGCAGGTCGTGGCAGATCTTCTTCACGATCCTGGCGCGCGGGTCGTAGTTCTTGTAAATGGCATGGCCGAACCCCATGAGCTTGAACTTGTTTTTCTTGTTCTTCGCCTTTTCCAGATATTTTTTGATGTTGCCGCGGTCTTGATATATCGTGTCGAGCATCTCGACGACCGCCTGGTTGGCGCCGCCGTGCAGCGGCCCCCACAGCGCCGAGATGCCGGCCGAAATCGCGGCGTACAGGTTAACGCCCGTGCTCGCCACGAGCTTGACGGCGGAGGTCGAGCAGTTCTGCTCGTGGTCCGCGTGGAGGATGAGCAGCTGGTTGAGCGTCTTGACAAGATCGGGATTGATCTCGTATTCCGCCACGGGCGACGAGAACATCATGTTGAGGAAGTTCGCGCAGTAGCTGAGATCGTGGCGCGGATACACCACGGGCTCGCCGCGCGACTTCTTGTACGAAAACGCGGCAATGGTCCGCACCTTGGAAAGAAGGCGCGCCTCGGTGATGTCGAAGCTCGGGTCGTCGTAGCCGAGGTACGGGTAAAAACTCGACAGCGACGTCACCATGCCCGACAGGATCGCCATTGGATGCGAGTTGGGCGGGAACCCGGTGAAGAAATGGTGCATGTCCTCGTGGATCATGGAGTGCTGGTTGAGGTACCCGGAAAATTTCCGCAGCTCGGCCGCCGTGGGCAGCTTGCCCTGCACCAGCAGGTAGGCGACTTCGACAAACGTGCAGTTCTCGACCAGGTCCCCGATGTCGTACCCGCGGTAGCGGAGAATGCTTTTATCGCCGTCCACAAACGTAATTTGGGACAGCGTGGACGAGGTGTTGGCAAAGCCGTTGTCAAATACGAAACAGCCCGTTTCGGCCTTGAGTCTGCTTATGTCGATGCCTTTCTGCCCTTCGGTGCCCTCGATGAGCGGGAGCTCAATGCGCTTTCCCTCAATGATGATGGCGGCTTTTTTTGAGGGCGCCGGGATGGAATGCGATGGCCGTTTTTTCATGATGATTTGACCTTTTTTAATGTAAAAAACAACCCGGTTCCTGTATCAAGATAGTATCTCCGGATTGGTTTTCAAATGATAAAAATAATTCTTTATTATGCAAATGGGGAAACAGTGCAATTGAATGATTTATTTTTTGTGTATAACGCAAAATCAACGGACACCGGCGGGACTATATTTATTTTAATAAAACACGCGAACATTCATTAAAGGAAGCAAGAGCATGGCCGAACAGGAAGCATCTGCGAAAAGAACCGCGATCGTCACCGGCGGGAGCAGGGGGATCGGCAGGGCGATAAGCGAGCGGCTCGCGGCGGACGGGTTTCACGTGGTGGTCAACTACCGCTCAAACACGAAGGAGGCGGAAGAAACGCTCGGGCGCATCCAAAAGGCCGGCGGGTCCGGCGAGCTGTGCAGGTTTGACGTGACAGACAGGAACGCCGTTAAAACCGCCATGGAAAACCTGCTCAAACGCCATGCCGCCGTCTCCGCCCTGGTGGTGTGCGCCGGCATCCGCCACGATGAACTGCTCATTTTCATGACCGAGGAGCATTGGGACAGCGTTCTTGCCACCGACCTGTTCAGCTTTCACGCCGTGGTGAAGCCGGTGGTGAAGCAGATGGTGCTCAACCACCGGGGGCGCATCATCGTGATTTCATCGACCTCGGGCGAGAGCGGTCTGCCGGGCCAGGTGAATTATTCCGCGGCAAAAGCCGGACTCATCGGCGCGGTCAAGGCGCTCGCGCTCGAATGCGCGAAGCGCAACGTGCTGGTCAACGCAGTGACGCCGGGATTCATAGAAACCGACATGACCGAGGCGCTCGTGACCAAGGAGCTCAAACAGCGGATCCCCATGTTCCGGGTGGGAAAACCCGAGGAGGTCGCGGGCGTAGTCTCGTTTTTGGCTTCGGATGACGCGAGCTACATCACGGGGCAAGTGATCGGGGTGAACGGCGGGATTTACATGTAGACGAGTAAACGCGTTAACAAGTTGATGAGGTGGAGTGTTAATAGTTCAGTTTTTTTACAATGTTGATTGTCATTCCCGTGAAAACGGGAAAACGACTATGATTGCATGCAATGACTAATGAAGTTTGGGTTCTTACCAATCCATTTTTCCTTGTAGAAAGACTGGATCCCCGGTCAGGTCGGGGATGACAAATCTTGAAGCGATGGTCCTGTTGTCGCGAGCAAGTCAAGCGTGGTACCGACCGGCACAATTCGATATTTCATCGTATGTGTAAAGAGAAAAAATTATCCCCCCTTTTCTCTGCTTTGAAAGCAACAAGTGCACCCCTATTTCTTATTCTCTCCGCAGGAACCGTTCTCGCTTTTCCCCCCCTCGACACCGCCGGCTCCGGCGCCCTCATCACCGGCGACTGCCGGCTCGCGCTCGAGGTCCTCAAGCGCGACAGCAGCGTCACCGACTCGGCATACTGGCATTTCAAGCAGGGGGTGGCGTATTTCAAATGCCAGGATTACGAACGGGCAATCCCGCAGTTCAGGCAGTGCCTGGCGGATTCGTCGAGGTTCCGCGGCATCGCGTACGAATTCATCGGCGACGTCGAGACCGCCCGCTCCCGGTTTTCCGACGCCGCGACGGCCTACCTTTTCGCGAGGCGCGATTCGCTGCCGCAGGCCCTGCTGCAGGAGATCAGCGAAAAACTCTATGCGCTTGTCAAGGCCCAGCCGCTGCTTGCCGGGCCGTTCCCCGAACTCGCGGCGCTTGCCGCCGAGAAAACAATCCTGCTCGAACAGGCCGCCGACACCGTGGGGCCGAAAATCGATTCGCTGCTGAAGTCGGAACAATGGCAGGCGGCCGACAGCATGCTCGCGGCGCAGATCGATACGGCATTGACAAAAAGGAACTGCCGGATCGTTGACGTGGTCGCGGCGCACAAGCTGCCGGACTCCGTGTTCTCCACGGCGCTGGTGTTCAGGCTGTCGCGCGCCGCATATGCGTGCAAGGAGTGGGCGGTGGCCGACACGCTGCTCGCCCGGGCCGAGGCCCGGCGGGATTTCGGCGCGGCCGTGCCGCGCAAGGACTATTGCTTTCAAAAAGGCATGGTCTCCTATTCGTTGTCCCGGTACGCCGCGGCGATCAAGGCGCTTATGGAATTCCAGAAAAAATTCGGCCCCACGCCCGACGCGGTGCTGACGCTCGGACGGGCCAACCGCTCCACGGGCCATGATACACTGGCGGAATACTGGTATAACCAGTTTGCAAAGCTATATCCCAAGCATCCGAATACGCCGGACGTGTACTGGTACCTTGCGGGGAAAGAAGAAGAGGACGGCCATTTCGCGAAAGCGGCGGGACTGTACCAGAAACTGGCGAAACTTAAGAAATTCCCGCGGGCGGAAGAGGCGTTTTTCCGGAAAGGCCTGTGCTGGTACAAGGCGGGCGCCTATGCGCGGGCATGCTCCACGTTCATCGCGTTTACAAGAGGGAACGTTGATGCTCCCCTTGAAAGCGGCGCCCAGTACTGGAAGGCCAAATGCCTTCTGGCGCTGGGAAAACACCGGGAGACCGCGGAGGCGTTCCGCGTCGTGGTACGCACCGCGCCCGCGGATTATTACGCGTTTCGGGCGCGCGAGATGCTGACGCTCTCGGGGGACACGGTCGGTTTTCCGGTTCTCGACACCACCTATGATGCCGCGTCCACCCGTGCATGGATCGACTCGGTCTCCCCGCCGCAAAAGATCGCCCTTGCGCCGGCCGACAGCGCCTGTCTTGAGCGCGGCACCATGTTCGCCCTGTGCGGCCTTACCGGTCTTGCGGGCCGTTTTCTTGACGGGCTCGAGATGCGGTATCCCTCGAACCTCGGCCTCGAGTTCGACCTGGCATGGCTTTACAAACGCGCAAACGACCCCACCCTGTCGTTCAGGGTGGCGCGGCGGCTGTCGTGGCGGGTGCCGCCGGAGGCGCGTGCGATCATGCCCCTTCCCCTGTATGAGCTGCTATATCCGCTGACCTACGGCGGGGAGGTGGCGCGGGAAGCGAGCCGGTACGGCGTGGACCCGTATCTCGTGCTCGCGGTCATGCGGCAGGAAAGCATTTTCGACCCCTGCGTGCAGTCGCGCGCGGGCGCGATCGGCCTCATGCAGATCATGCCGTTCACCGGCAGGGCCATCGGCCAGGCCATCGGCGATCCGTTCAGCACCGACTCGCTGTACCGGCCGGTCACCAACATCAGGTACGGGGCGTTTTATCTCAAGCAGCTGCTCGACCAGTTCCAGGGCAATCTGGTGCTCGCGCTCGCAAGCTACAACGGCGGGCCCGTAAAGGCCGCAGAATGGTATGCCAAGAACAAGCGCAAGACATTTGATTTGTTCATCGAGGACATCGGGTTCACCGAGACACGCGGCTACGTCAAGAAGGTGCTGGCGAATTACTGGAACTACCGGAAGTTCGCCGACTACCGCCCGTTCCCGTGAGACCGGGCGCCGCGCGCCGGAAACGGTTTCCTGTGCAAAGGCGCGTGGTTCTCATTAAATTATACAAGTTCTTGCTTTCGGGTCTTGAATATTGTTTTTTTATATCTTTTCATTTATACAGCAAGGAGTGCCTATGAGGATGCGCATGACGGTGATCCTGCTCGCGGCAATCAGTCTCCCGCTTTTTGCCGGCAGCCAGAAACGCGAAACAAAAGTCGATTCCATGTCGTATGAAACCGGCGCGGAGTGGCGGATTTTCTCAACCGGCGGCGGGGTCAAGGGGTTCGCCCTTTACAATAATTTGGTGTGGTCCGTCAACCAGGCCGGCGTGACGTGCATGAGCGTGGTTGCGGCGAAAAAGGGCGACATGCAGACCTACAAGGACCTCGGCGGCATACCCGCGGCGGACGCCACCTGCATTGCCGTTGACAATACGGGAGTCGTCTGGGTGGGCACAAAGGCGGGGGTCGCCATGAAAACAAAAGACTCCTTCAAGGTGTTCAACAAAGACAACGGGCTTCCCGACAACACCGTGAACAAAATCCTGGCCGCAAAGAGCGGGAAGCTCTGGGTGGCCACCGACAACGGCGTGGCAATGTATCAGGGCGGCGCCTGGACCGTGTACGGGACAAAAGACGGGCTTGCCGGCGAGCATGTCCGCGACATCGTTGCGGGGCCGAGCGGCACGGTATGGTTCGGCACCAACAAGGGAATATCATGCTACAACGGCGCGGCATGGACCACCTACAACATGAAAAACGGCCTGAGCTGGAACGACACCAAGGCGCTCGGCTACGACGCCAAGACCGGCACCGTGTGGGCCGCCGTGGGCGAAAAGGACATGAACTCCTTTGACGGAAAATCATGGAAGGTGTTCATGGAGGTGGGGGACGGCATCGTGGCCATCATGGTGGACACGCAAAGCAGGGTCTGGATCTCGACCGCCACGGGGCTCATGAAGTTCAACGGAGAAGAATGGATTTCCGACCCGCAGAAGATCGGCATCACTGCGGCGCAGGTGACTCAGATGCACAAAGACGACAAGGGCAATCTCTGGTTCGGCATGGAGACCGGCGTGCTGAAACTTGATAATCCCTATCCTTATTAGTTCGGCGAAGGAAATAGAGAACGCAGAGAATTACGTTTTAAAGGAAAGCGTCAACTCTGCCGTATAAAGCTTTTTTACGTTATGGGCTCTTCTCAGCGTCCTCGGCGTCACTCCGATGAGGTTTGCAATTGTCTGAATAATCCGGAACAAGCTTGAAATTTGGGAACAGGAAAATCATGGAGAAGATAAGAATCGGCATCATCGGCCTGGGCAACTGCGCCAGTTCCCTTCTTCAGGGCATCCAGTATTACGCCGGCAAGGACAACGGCAGCGCTAGCGGCCTCATGCACTGGCATATCGACGGCTACCGGCCGTCGGACATCGAGGCGGTTTCGGCGTTCGATATTGACAAAAGAAAAGTGGGAAAGGACGTCAACGCCGCGATCTTCGAACGACCCAACTGCACCGCCGTGTTCTGCCCCGACATGCCCCGCACGGGCGTCAAGGTGGCCATGGGCAGGATCCTCGACGGCGTTTCGGACCACATGAAACAATACGATCCCGACTATACCTTTGTCCCCAGCAGCGCGAAGGAGTCGAATAAAAAAGACATCGTTTCGATCCTGCGGGAGACCCGCACCGAAATCCTCCTCAACTACCTGCCCGTGGGTTCCGAGGAGGCCACGAGGTTCTATGCCGAGTGCGCGCTTGAGGCCGATGTCGCGTTTGTCAACAACATCCCGGTGTTCATCGCGAGCAGCCCCGACTGGTCCAGGCGGTTTGCGGAAAAAAACCTCCCGCTCATCGGCGACGACATCAAGGCGCAGCTGGGCGCCACCATCACGCACCGCGCGCTCACCGACCTGTTCCGCAAGCGCGGGGTGAAGCTCGAGCGTACGTACCAGCTCAACACCGGCGGGAACACCGACTTCCTCAACATGCTCAACCGGGCGCGCCTCGCCTCGAAGAAGGAGTCGAAGACCGAGGCGGTGCAGGCGGTCACGGCCAAGCGACTTGACAAAAGGGACATCCACATCGGGCCGAGCGACTACGTGCCGTGGCAGAACGACCAGAAGGTGTGCTTCATCCGCATGGAGGGAAGGCTGTTCGGCGACGTGCCCATGAACCTCGAGATGCGCCTGTGCGTTGAGGATTCGCCCAATTCGGCGGGCGTCGCCATCGATGCCGTCCGCTGCTGCAAGCTCGCGCTCAAGCGCGGCCTGGGCGGCGCACTGGTGTCGCCGTCGGCGTATTTCTGCAAGCATCCGCCCACGCAATTTTCCGATGACGAGGCCTACCGGATGACGGAAGAGTTTATCGAGGGGAAAAGAAATAGTTAATTATTAAAATAGATTTGGATGTTCCCCCGTCGCGCAGGGGCGGTTCGCGAACCGCCCCTGC